>NZ_JBLSDG010000018.1:0-8583 GCF_052315375.1 Caldiplasma sukawensis | reverse complement strand
GTGGATCATTCACAAAATATTGCCTGTACTTTTCCCTAAGAACTGTGTCGTAAAGGTCACTCACACAGTAACATGGCTATCCCATGAATAAATGTTATTGTTCCCTTATCTGTTCAGGGAATGGGTTTTTAGAAATCCTCTGGCATTTACTATGTAACAAAAAGGAATAAACTTTCAGAATTTAACTTCAATACTAACAGAAGCTATTCATTATCAAATTTCTCAAATCTTAGCTATTGCTATATGAATTATGAGGGGACCAATTATGCCCTTATGCCATATTATAATTCATCCCATGTTCTGGAATGGCTTTTTTCATATGGGGATCAAAAATATGGAGAGCATAATATGTCTTTTTTTGCCTATAATATAATCAATAATACAGAGTATTGTGATGATCTAGGATTTACAGTAAATTATTCAAATAATTACCAAATATCTTATATTGGAAATGGAAATTTTATTTCAATAAATGAGACGCAAAATTTCACAGGCCAATATTTCATTTATAATATTTATGAAAAAAGGATACTAAAAAGAGGGTATATTAAATATATGGAGGCAAACAATATATATTTCCTGCCATGTTTTGATTGTTTGATGGATTTTTCAGCCCAAGGATCCAATAATGACAATGTATCTTTATATAAGGTTAAGAACGGTTCTCTTAATTACGTATCAAATCTGAAGTACTACACTGGTCATTATACTGTGGATGGAATACCTGACCTTGTTGTGGATGTTTCAAAAGACGAGGTTTGTGCAAACATTCAGAGAAACTTCATGAATTATGCAATAAAGGTTGTTTTTAAGTATGAACTTGGAAGTTTCCATCTTAAATATGCTTCCAAAGAATATTTGGAAAATGGAACTTTATTCGATCCGAGCAATGGATACATACCTATTAGCACCTTAAACGGCTGGATTACTCCACAGACTACCGGGTATGGAAATTTACCAGCAGTTTCATATAATCCATTTCAAAATTTTACTGTAATAAGTGAAAATTCTAAATTTGTTAAGTTTAGAAATAATATGTTCATTGGTTTTAATGGCGCACCAATTCTTACAGCTTCACTTTATGGAATTAACGGTAGCTATTACGGTGCTTACTTCAATTCAAGTGATGTAAAATTTTTTTACTTTTGGAAAGAAGGTATCAATGAAAATTACTCAAAAATGTTGGACTTGAAAATTGATGAATTTAAAATTAATAAAAAAGAAGATTTATCAGGTTTTAGATTTTCTCATATGATGAAGAATGAAAAATCAGAATGCAGGAAAATAAATAAAATCAAAATGTTGAATTTAATATGAATAAAAATATTCCTTTCATATTGAAATTGAAAAATTAGTTACGGGAATAGCACTTATGAAAAAAATAGAAGGAATTAAATGCAAACCAATTGTAAAATGGGCTGGTGGAAAGAGACAGATACTTAAAACTCTGATTATGAATGTCCCTGAAAAATTCAATAGATATTATGAACCATTTGTAGGTGGGGCCGCCCTTTTTATCGAATTGTGTTCTTTAAATAAAATCAAAAGAGCAAAAATATCTGACATAAATCCAGATCTCTATAATTTATACATGGTAATTAAGGAAAAACATGATGATCTAATCATAGAACTGGACAATATGGAATTTCTCAACACAAGTGATTATTACTATAGGATGAGGAATGCTTTCAACTCAACAGAAGACCCAGTGAAAAAATCTGCAATACTATTGTATCTCAATGGACATTGCTATAATGGATTGTTCAGAGTCAATTCAAGTGGTAATTTTAATGTACCGTTTGGTAAATACAGTAAGGTAGAAAAACCGTCCGCTGAAAATATCAGGAAATTAAGTGAATTTTTATCCTCAACAGAAATAATAAATGCTGATTTTGAGAATAGTGTAAATGATGCTGAAGAGCATGATTTTGTTTATTTTGATCCTCCATATATGCCAATAAACAAGACTGCATATTTCACAGACTATACAAATAAAGGCTTCAATATAAAGGATCAGGAAAGACTGGCCAAAAAATTCAAAGAACTTTCAGAGAAGGGCGTATACGTTATGGAAACCAATTCAAATACGGAATTGATAAAAGAGATTTACAAGGAATTCTCAATGATCACGGTCAGCGCAAGGAGAAATATTAACTCAGACAAGAACAGGAGAGGAAATGTTGAGGAACTTATAATCACAAATTATGGTGTCAAAACTCAATAAATTAAAATTTGAAAAAAATTCATATTGCATTTATTTTTAATTATTAAGTGTAAATTTGATTTTTCTATTCATACTATGAAAAGTCATAAAAAATGCCTCATTATTGACATATACCTTGGCGATATCCCGAAATCCTTCAAAAATCTCAAAGCCGTAGTTGCATTTTTTAAAATTTCAGATTTTTTCAGGTTTCCGTTTTCCATTTTTTCAATCATTATTGATATATTGTTGAAAAGATTCATTTTTTTATCTACCATCTTTCTGTATGATTCTTTCAATTTTTCCATGTCTGAGTAGTTTTTTATACATTCATAAAGGATGTGTGCATTTTCAAGAGCTGGAACAATTCCTTCACCCAGAAGTGGAGATATATATCCAATAGACTCCCCGACACCGATCACATTTTTTTTGCAAATGCCTTCTATGGTTGGCCTCATCCTTATTTTTCTTGAAACCATAAATTTTTCACCATATTTTTCCAGAATTTTCTTGACTTCGTCAAGACTGATCCCACCTGCACCAATGTGATAATAATCACCCATTGGGAAGGACCAAAAATATCCCCGCCCTGAGGGGAAAAAATAGAAATAAAAGTCCTTCCAGGGTGATTCCGGAGTAATTTTCTCAATAGCATACATTGTAAAATCACCTTGGTATTTACCAAGTAAGGCACGTGATATTCCAGAGGCATCAATCACCAGATCATCTTTGTTATATGAATTGAGTTTTTCAGGTATCACTTTTTCATGTTCCACCATAATGGTTTCCATTTTCATTTTATCTATTGTACAGATGCCACTTGATCTAAATTCTGTGGCTGAAAAATTCTCTGCCTCTATAAGGACCTGTTCACCCTCTTTTACCAGGATATCATCAAAAACCATTTCAGCTTCTTTCAAATAGGGAATAATTTTATTTTTATTGGTTGCAAATCCGCAAGGAAGGTATTTATTTTTAACTTTAGGATCATAGATGGTAACATCAAAACCATCTTTTTTCAGTAAATTGTATAGAAATCTGCCAGAAACCCCTGCTCCAGCAATTTTAATACTTTCCATATTGCTCATAATGCAACAATCATATATTATTATGGGAATATACTCCTGTTGAAATTACTGATATCTTTTGGATATGATGGAAGAAAATTTTCAGGATTTCAGAAGGGTAACGGAAAAAACAGCATTTCAGATAGAATTAATTTAGTCATGGAAAAATTTAAATTGGGCACGGATATTCGTTTCTGCTCAAGAACTGACAGAAATGTGTCTGCAATAAGGAATATGATGACCATAATAACTGATCAGGATCCTGAAAAGATAATAGGAATACTAAATCATGAAATAGATAATATGTATTTTTCATCATATTCTAGGGTTAATGAGGATTTCAACGTTAGACACTGCAGGGAAAAAAGTTACATCTATCTTTATTTTGGAAATGATTATGCTCAGATTTATGAAAGACTAAAGATGTTTGAGGGAAAACACGATTTTTCAAATTTTACAAAGGAAAAAAATAAAAATACGGTCAGGGAAATTGATAGAATTGAACCTGTTATTATAGATGGGCTGAAAGGTTTCAGATTTAAAAGTTCAGGATTTCTCTGGAATCAGATCAGATTTATAATGGGTTGGAGTATGAAAAGCAGAAATTCTGAACCCTTCAAAGAAGAAAATTGGGAAAGGTATCTGGCACCTGCTGAAAACTTGATTCTTGAAAATATAGTTTATGATAACGTTGATTTCAGAAGCTTCGAGAACAGATGGAAATTTTCCATCATTGATAAACGTATTAAGGAAAATTTGACAGAGAACTTTTTATTAAATAACATAAAAAGAAATTTTAGCAATGATTTATAATGAAATAAACATTTTAAAAATATGGGAATATTTGAAGAATATTTTAATGGAAAAACAGTTGTGGTAGCAGGTGTTGGTTCGGGACAGGGTCTTTCATCCATAAAACTTCTGGAAAAGATGGGGGCAAGAGTTATTGCCATATCCAGAACTGGAAACTTTTCAGGTGAAAATGTGCACAACTTCAATGGAGATATGTCAGATGAGAGACAGGTGAGTGCAATTTTTTCAGAAATAAAATCAAAATATGGTTTTATTGATGGTATAATTAACAACTCAGGTAAATGGGAACCTGCTGATGAAAAATTCTCAACCACAGAGAAACTTATGGATTTTGTTAAGTCGAATATTCTTCCACAATATAATGTAATATATCATAGCAGGAACATTGTAAAAGAAGGCGGATCCATAGTGAATGTTTCAGCATCTGTCCGATTGCATAGTGGTAATCACAGTGCTTATAATATAACAAAAGATGCGATCCTGCAGCTGACAAAGGATGCTTCCATTTCCTTAAAAGAGAGGAAAGTAAGGGTTAATGCCATAGCACCAGGCCCTGTTTCAAAGGAGACAAAATTTGATTTGGAATTTCCCTTCAACTTTGTGAGGAGTGGTGCAGAGAGCCCTCTGGCCATCGCTTATGTATCACTGTTTCTTCTATCACCGCTTTCAATATCAATAAACGGGCAGTGTGTCACAACTGATTCAATATTGGAATAGTGTTAGAGGGTTATCCCTCCATCAACTATTACTGTCTGGCCGGTGATAAATGAGCTCTTTTCAGATATGAGAAAATACACTGCCTCTGCCACCTCTTCAGGTAGACCGAACCTTCCTGCAGGTGTTTGCGACAACAACATTTCATAAAATGCTTTATTTTCCTTGAGGAGTTTTGTCATATCAGTTTCAATGAAACCAGGTGCAACAGAATTAACTCTGATGTTTGGGGCCAGAAGCTCTGCCAGAGAACGGGTTGCATGAATTAGACCTGCCTTTGACATTGCATATGGCAGTGGAATGTATCCAGCCCTTATTCCAGCGGCAGATGTCACATTTACTATTGAACCCCTGTCTTCAATAAGATGTTTTAATTTTTTTATTAGAAGAACAGGAGAAAGCATATCCATGAAAACAACTTTGGTAAAAACATCATCAGGAATTTTTTCAAGCTTTCTACTACCCTGATATGCAATACCTGCATTATTTACAATTCCATAAAATTTTAAACCTAATTTCTGAATTTCTTCTGAAAATGATTCAATCCCTTCAATTGCGGAAAGATCCCCCTGAACTGAGAAATTCTCCGTTCCGTTTTCATTCATTTTTTTAATCATTTCCTCTGCAATTTCTTTTCTGCTATGAAAATGAAGACAGACCGAATATCCATTTTTGGATAATTTTTTACAAATCTCATTTCCAATTCCACCTGTTCCACCTGTTACTAGCACAATTTTTTGATTCATCTTTGATTTAAGACATTGTAACTTAAATACCTATCTGATTATTCATATGAAACATATGAATACAGATAAATAATTAAAATTATTACAGATATGCAAGCAGGCGTAGTGTAGTCTGGTCTAGCACGAGAGCCTTCCAAGCTTTCAACCCGGGTCCAAATCCCGGCGCCTGCATCAATTTGATTTTTATTCAACTAACTTACAATTTTAGCTCATTAAATGTTTTCAATTAACATAGAAATTTGTATGTTAGATTTAAAAAAATTTTAAGGGTGATATTGATCCAATCATAAAAATGTTTAAAACCCTCATAAATATACAGGATGGCTGGGTCTGTAGCTTAGCCAGGTAGAGCGATGGACTCTTAATCCATAGGCCGGGGGTTCGAACCCCTCCAGACCCGCTTTAAATTTTTAAGCGAATTGTTTTTATTTTTGAATTCTTAATATACTATTCTTCAATCTTAATTATATATAATCAAAAAATAATAATCATATCCTCTTAGTTCCGAATTTTCTATTATGATCTTCGAGATCGATAACTGCATATATGAATGTAATAAAAATGGCAAATAATGTTAATATGGCAATTAGAGAAATTAAATTATTATACTCAGGGCGAAAAATTGAGGGCACATGCTCATCAATCCAGAAAATATATGAGAACATTAAGATCAATCCAGACAAAACCTCCAATTTTAGAAATATTTTAGTTGAGCTCATTTGATTTCACCGTTAATTTCCATTAATATTTCTTTATGAGAACAATAATGATTGAGGCTATCGATGTCCCTTTTACAGATAGTGCAGAAGAGATATCGATCCATAAGATATCCCCTTTTTCGCATTTCTCTTTTTAATTTTCGGGCTCTCGTTGTTGGATTCATATATAAATAATTAAAAGTGAAATATAACCCTTGTGAAATTTAAAACAGATTTAATGCATTTTTACCCAAGATTCACCCCATTTTTAACATTGCAATTTTATTCCAGACATACTGAAATTCGATGTTTTCAATCGATAAATCTGAAATTTCAAAAATTCGCATTTTTTGTATTTTTCCGCATAATATACGTAATAAGGGGCTCGCATATATGGGATCAGAATTTTGATTTTCAAATTCTGAAATAATGGGGAAATCCTCAAAAATTCGATGTTTCAGAAGCATTGATTTTTCAAAATGAAATCTCATTGTCAGAGTTTAAAAATTAAACTCTGAAAAGTTATGTGTGTGGTTTTTCTTCTAAATTATCTTACTGTCTGTGTTTATTATTTATCATAAATTTAAAAACGACTTAAGGCTATGCTTTTTGTTCCAGAGTATAATAAGATTATCGGTATGTTGAATAGATTCTTTTGGGTGTATTTATTAGTCGGTTTGGTATTCTTAAATATTGATCATCTGTTTTAATCCAGAATAACATGAAGTCATCTATATTCCAGTTTTTAGTTTCTAACCTTTGGTACTTTTCCAAAGAAGGTTAAAAGGATTGTAGAGCTGTTCAAAGACATTATGCCTAGGGGTTAAATTAGGGTGAGTTCGGGTTTTTAAGTTTGATTGCAAAAGGCTTTATTAACGTCTGTGTTTTCTCCAATCACAAGCGTAGCAATCGCAATCAGAATTAGTCAAATGTTTTAACCCATCAGGTGATCCTCCTTTATTCTTTCTATCGAATCTCTCCTTAATTACATCGAAGTAATCCTTTTTAGAGTGTTCGTAGTATTGGAATACACCATATGCTAAGATATCAGCAAGCTGAAGCATTCTTGTGTCTCTTCGCCCTGCGAAATATGGAATGTCAACTATATTGTTAACACTTCCATATTTTGTTCCTCCAACTCTGTACCCGTCAAACAATTCCCTATATTTCTTCTCATGTGCTTGATCGATTATCGTAAGACCCTTTGTTGGGTGTTTGTTTCTATGTTGCCTAACTAAAAAAGTATTAAAACGTGTCATCATATCTTCAAAGGCGAGATCAAGAACTTGAGTGTCCCGTTTTACATAATTTGCGCTCACAACTGTAGCGTAGGCAACTAAATTTGGAAAGCAAAAGTAATTAAACACGTTATATAAGTCAGTAAGAATTTGCCCTCTTTCACTAGATGGTAGATCTTTGAAAGCTTTCTTACCATTTTTTATATCTGTTGCGTGAAATGATATTTGAACCTGAAGGTCCGAAAAATATTTTTGTTGTACTTGATCCAGACTTTGGGATATCTTACCAATTTGCCCCTCATGAACAGCCACTCCTGCCATGACAAAAGTTTTGTTCTCATCCCAATTATTGTAATCACCCGACTCGTCTACATACAATATATACATCCAATTGTAATAACGAAAGCCCACTTAATAATTTGCAAATCAAAAGAGATGCAACCAAGTATGGATAAATCTCCATATCGGATCACAATGTAACCCTCTTGATCGCAAATCTCTATTTCACACATATAAATAAACTTTTTTATTGATAGTAAAACCATAATCATATTAGTTGCCAGAATCAACCAAACTTTTAACTGTTCTTTATTATGCTTATTATTGCTCTTTAATTTATAAATGATTTAAGGCTATCCTTATTGCAGCGTGGTAAAAATAATCTAAACAGATTGACTGAAATCTGACAGTAAGGAAGTTTGAGTATGGAGTTATAGTTTTAAGGATATATTACAAGCTTACTTTTGAACTCAGATAGCCTGGAACATTTCATTTTACAATTAGGAAATTAAAGGTTCTGTATTAATTTATGTTCCGTTCATGTACCATAAATGTTCCATGAAATGTTCCCTTAAAAATATAGTATTTTACTGCTTCTTTAATAAATTTATAAAAAATGGAACATGAATATGATCATGTTTCTTAATGCGTTAAAAAATTATAATTTAAAAAAATTAAATTTTTTGGATCTCTTTAACATTCTGGGGGTAACCTCAATCCTCCTGCCACCAGATATATGATCGTATCCCTGTACTCCTGTGCCTTGAACCCATATGAACGCTTGAATGCAGTACGGATCTTGTTGTTCAATCCTTCAACAACAGC
>NZ_JBLSDG010000017.1:0-17890 GCF_052315375.1 Caldiplasma sukawensis | reverse complement strand
GTGGATCATTCACAAAATATTGCCTGTACTTTTCCCTAAGAACTGTGTCGTAAAGGTCACTCACACAGTAACATGGCTATCCCATGAATAAATGTTATTGTTCCCTTATCTGTTCAGGGAATGGGTTTTTAGAAATCCTCTAAGATTTAGTAAAGATAAGATAATAAAATCCACACAGATCGAATATAAAAGATGGTATAAACTTTAAAAATTCACAGGGCCTTTCAATGATTTAACAATAGATCTTTAAGAATCTGGATTTTAAAGTTCTCTCATCATTTAACCTGTGAACCTAAATTCCTGAAAGGGCCAGGATGTAATTCTGATAATATCTTAATTAGATTTCGTATATCATATAAAACCTCTTTCATTTTGAATTTGCGAGATTAGGCTTCCATATTTTCCTAGATAAAAATAATAAACAAAACCTTCTCTTACTTCGTTATTCTTATTCCGTATGAAAATTATTTTCTATTCTTAATTTCAACTGAATTCTAAAAAGTTATTGGAGTTTGACAGAACGATGACAATAACAATTTAAGAGTAAGATTATTTTTCCGTCGTTGATATCTAAATGGGAGGAATTTCCATAAATATTATTGGATTTCTCAACTAAGTCTTGTCTTTTTTTTATTATGTACACCCTTATCTGTGGGTTTGCTAATTTACAAGATCTGCTCTGTGTATGAGCATGAGTCCCAAAAAAGCCCTTAAGGTTTCAAACTTTAATATACGGGCTTTCTTTAGCGGTGTTATTTTCAACTCTATTAAGCAAAGAGAAATAAAATGGGTAAAACTAATGATATTAAAATTGAGAATAAAATCATGTAAAAATACGATTTTTTGATGTTTCCTTCAATGTTGTTTAAATTAGCTTTTCCCTGCACCACTGTACGTTCTGCTTCCTTTACTATTTCCAAAAGTTCTTCTCTCTCAGTCAGCGAAGAAAAAACAAATGTTTTAGTATCTAAACTTGCAACAGCTACTCCAATAATTCTAAACGGTTTGATTGGAGGGTCCGCTTTTTTAAGATTGTCACCCTTGGTTACAATATTATCTTTTCGTAATTCAATTATCCTGTGAGACACATACCTGCTGTCCGAAATGGGTGAATATGCAAGTAAAGGTTCATAAGTGATAATATCTCCCACCTTAAATAGAAACTTATCGTCTGTAAGATATGTAATAAGGTAATCCCCTGAATACAGTGTAGGAAACATACTCTTGCCAATAATCTTATGAATAGCGAAAGAGGTTCCTATTTGCAAATTATCAAAGCGCTTTGAATTCTTATGTATTGCTATCGACTTCGCCAATTCAAATGTAGGATATAGCAAAGAGAAAAACGCCAAGAGAAGCAATTCAAAAGTTAGGGTCTGTTCATATTTCCCGCCTCCAGCCAGCACTATAAATAGAAAAATTCCAGCCCAAAAAGAGGGCAAAATAAGCTTTTGTAAAGGAAAAACTTTTCTAACAAGAATGTCATATAAAAAAGCAGTATAAATAATAATAACTATTACGTCAAACAGATAGATGGCATGAAACCAATTCTGGGAATTAATGTTGGGAAGGAGAACAAGTTCTGATTCTATGGGCCACGCTACAATAAAAGCATAGATGGAGAGTATAATTCCAAATAATATAACTTTCTTTGAATATAACATCGTTCTTATAAAATCGTAAGTTCTATTTCTTGTAATCATGGATGTAAAGAATGTGTAAAAAATTAAAAACGCAGACCCAGTTGCAAGGCTTGTTCCTATCAACTCTAGTAAAAGTTGAGGCAATATGGAATTGTAATGTCCAGTAGTGATAAGATATAGTAATATGGGTGTTGTTATAAGGCTATCTGAAAGGATTGCCCCTAGAGTCGGTAAAAGAAGAAAGAAAGACCCTATTAATATCTCTGCCAAAAAAACAGAGTTGTGTATTATTATTAAAGAGGGATATTGAAACTGAGATGTATTTGTAACCATTATATGTCCACTTCCAACTAAAATATTTAACAAATGCGGAATGTGGTATACTATTTCTGCGAAAATAAAGGAGCCTGTAAAAATAATGAAAAAATATATAGCCCCAAGTATAAACGTAACATTTGGTGAAAGTGATCTATTAGTTATTCTTTTATTTCTAATGAACAGGAAAATTGGAATGATTAAAGTTACATCTATTAAAGAATTGATAACCATATTAACCAATGGTGTCTTTTTTCCATTGAGTATTGAACTTATTTTATTAAACAAGATGAAAAGAGTAAAAATAATAGCCCCTATGATTGAGTATCTTATTACTGCACAATTCACTATAAGTGGAAATAATCGCAATATATCCAAAGTTAGCAAAACTATGAAAATGGTAGTAAAATACTCACACACATAGAAAATAATGCCGGAAACTTTGTTATTTGTCAAAATCACTAACCCTCATTTAAGAAAAAAATTTAATTAATAAATAATTTGTTCTAGACCGCAACTGCAATTATGCCAGCAAGTAGAACCAATGCCCATGGCCCCATCCAATCTATTATAGTAGTGTCGACAAGTGCCGCAGCCGCTGCTGTTCCAAGAACAGATCCTACTGTGACATTACTCAAAATCGCAATAGCCGCACCACTGCTTATTCCTAGAGCCGACAAACCAACTACAGCAGATTGAAAGCTTATCCACCCTTTTGAATATGCTACCACTATCGAGCTTCCAAACAAGCTTACTCCGGCAAAATGCAAAATCAGCAGCAGAGAAACCCCAGCAATTGCCATTACGCCAAAATAAAATAGAAGGCGCATATCTAAGTAAGCCGAGTTTCTTTTATAGATATTCGACTCCATAAACATTAATTACTTATTTATATATATATATATTACTATTCTACTATTACCCACTAACTGATTTAAATTTATAGAAGGTACCGGCCATCCTTGTTAAAAAAAAGAAGATAAAGTGGCCACCCTGACAAAAATAGGTAAATAATGTCCCTAAATTCTAATTCTTGATTTGACACCCTTGTATCATTAGTAACGATTGTGGTATGAGAACTCATAGATTCATTGGGCTCTCCATTGCCTGGTATATCTTAAATATTACAGGAAGGAAACTTGTTAATTTTATGTGCTTATTTATAACTGTATATGTGCCTGACATTATTGGTTTAAGTCGTTCAAGGCCAATGCCATCTCGTGTTCCACTGAGAGGTCACTAAGTGCCTTAAACTCTTTGTACAATTAGAGGGAATTTGACTCAATCAGATTCATCAATAAATCATGCTCATTAAATGGTTCCATATGGCCTTTATATTCCCTGTATTTAATATAAAAAATATTTGATTTTGTCCTCTTTTAGAGAGTGTTTTCAGTGTTTCCTCTTGATTAAAAAGTCTGTGAGCCACATCAGAAATTCTTTATTCTCTTCCTTCCCCTCTATCTTTGCAAGGTATTTTTTGGCTGAATCTGCAAGATTTTCAACAAGTCGTTTTGAGAATTCGAGAGATCCTGTTTTTATAACTATCTGTCTCACATAATTGAATTCTTCATCTGTAACATTTCCGGAACTGAGGATCCTTTCGATATCATTTTTGAACCTGCCATTATCGTGCTCCATCGCCTTTATCATCAAGAGAGTCTGTTTTCCCTCGTTCACATCACTCTTGGCGGGTTTTCCTATTTCCTCATCAGTTCCGTAGAGACCAATTATATCATCCACCAGCTGAAAAGCAAGTCCAGCGAGATTTCCGTAAGCCCTGATTAATTTTATCTGATTTTCATTTCCTGACAGGTAGGCTCCCATCACCATGGGCCCTTCAATTGTATACCTTGCTGTCTTTCTGAGGTGTATACGAACAAGGTCATTTGATTTTAATTTAATTCCAGCTGATGAAAGCATATCAAGACCCTCTCCGTATCCTGTAACTTTGATTGTTTCCGTCATCTCTTTAATTGCCTTTATCTTCAACTCAAGTGGGAAGTCCGCTCTAATCAGGGCATCATAAGTATAATCAACAGCCAGATCTCCCGCAACAATTGCAAGGCTCATACCCATATGTTCCCTTTCCTTAATATCCCCAATGAGGTCCTCCATCCTTCTGTGAAAACTTTTCTTTCCCCTTCTCAGATCGCTTTTATCCATTATATCATCATGTATGAGAAAAAAGGACTGAGAAAGCTCAAATGAAATTGCAGCTTTGTAAATCTCTTCAGAGGTACCACCCAACATTTTAAATGTCTGCACAACAAATATTGGCCGTAATCTTTTTCCACCTTCAATCGTATATCTTTTGAGCTCTTCCACAACCTTTTCCATATTTTTGTCTCGGATTGAGGGGATTATTGAATTGAAATAATCAGAGAGCGCAGCATTTATCTTCTCTCTCTCCCTGTTCATAATATCTGTGAATTTTTTATCCATATCATTCATATAAGGATGAATGTAAGTATGGTATTAATTCATTTATTCCTTTTTTAAAATCATATCTGTATTATATGCAAAAAAACATACCGTAAAGTGAGCATTTATTGTGGAATGGATGAGGCAGGAAGAGGACCTGTTATCGGGCCCATGGTAATAGCCTCTGTTGTTTCTGATGATGAAACAATGAAAAAGGCAGGAGCAAAAGATTCAAAACAGCTTACACCTGGCAGAAGGGAATATATTTTTGAGAGAATAAAAAATGAGGCAATTGAGATAAAATATGTAATAATAAATTCATCTGAAATTAACTCATTCATGAAGAAAAATAACCTGAATGAACTTGAATTCAAAAAATACAAGGAACTTATTGAAATTATTGACTGTGATCATTTTGTTATTGACTCCTTTGATGTGAGTGAAGAGAGATTGAGTACCCAACTTTCGGATTTGACAGGAAAAAAAGTTTCTTGCTTCCACAGGGCTGATAAAAACTTCCCTGTGGTTTCTGCAGCTTCCATTGTAGCAAAACACTACAGAGAGAGTGAAATGGAAAAAATAAGAAGAAAATATGGTGATTGTGGTTCAGGATATCCTTCAGATCCTAAAACAATTGAATTTCTAAGAGATAATGTAAACAATGAAAGACTGGTGGATGAGATAGTGAGGAGAGAGTGGATCACCTTCAAAAGGATGAGGAAATAATAAAAAATCAGAAGCTGTATATACCCTCTTCTGCCACAAATTTCTTTCTTGCAAGCTCCATCATTCTTCTGGTAAAGAGTATGGAGAAAATAACAACAACAATTCCAAAAAGAAATGATGCCCATGCCGCAAGGGCTATATTACCGCTGTCAGTTGCAACATCAAGAACTTTCATAAGACCTGTGTGTACCTGTAGAGTTTTACCGCCTGCTATATCCGGCCAGTATTCTCCTATGACCAAACCCCCCCAAGCACTGTTAATAGTTGAAGATAAACCTGCAACTATATATGGAAATGTGGACGGTAAAATCACATATCTCAATTTCTGCCAGAAATTCATATTAAGGTTTTTCATAACCTCATTATAATCCTTTGGCATTGCCTTTACCCCCATCCAGAAACTGTAAAGAATGTAGTAGAAAGTGGATATAAAACCAAGGAAAAGAACAAAAATTTCATAGGTAAAGGTTCCGAATATGGAAATGACAAATGGAAGTATACCTATAAACAGAAAAGGGAAGTAAACGGGAGCCGGATATGCACTTAAAACCTCGATCAATGGAATTCCTATCTTTTCTGCATATTTTCCTGTTGCAAGTTTATACCCCGCAAAAACAGCAATAACAAAACTTATCAATGTTATTACTGCCACTCGTATGTAATCTATTCCAAGGGAATATAAAAGGAAGGGCGTCTTTGAAAGAAGATAATTCCACTCCCCCGTACTAACTGACATTATTAGTTTTACTGATGAATAAATAAGATAGATAAGAACTGCAAGAGATATAATACCTGCAACTTTGAACACATAACTTTTGCTTTCCCTTCCCTGTAATGCTTCCATTTGCACATCTACCATCCTCTCCCTCTGTTTATTGTACGTTGCAAGCCTCTCAAGTGGGTTTATATTGCTCAATGATGAAAGTCGGGACGCAATTCTTATCCTTGTTTTCCCCCTTCTTTTTATCTGCGGATCAGTATCAAGTGTATATTTTGCGGCGATTCTCTCTGTTATTTCCCTCAAAATCAACACTGAGGCTATAATTATGATTGAGAGGATTAGCAATGTGGTATACTCAAGTGTTAGATTCCCATAAAATAATGTCAGCACATAGCCTATTCCAAATGTTTCATAGGTATTTGCTCCAACTGAGAACACCTCACTTACTGTTATGTAAAAAAAAGCATCTGCAAAGCTAGGAAATATGTTTGCGGCAATTCTTGGTAGGGAAAATGGGATATAAATGTACCTTAACTTTTTCCATAGACTGAAATTATAATTCTCCCCCACCTCCGCATAATCCGGTGGTATTGTCTTGAATGCCTGATATTCAGCCAACCAAATATTCCATACTACTGCCGTAAAAACCAGAAAATCTGCAGCCAATTCAACTCCAAGGGGACCTCCAATATTAGAAACAAATATTATTAGAACGATTGGAAAAAAACTTATTACAGGAACGCTTTCAAACACTTCACTAAGTGAAATAAATATGTTCTCAAAATACCTGTTTTTTATTGAGGCATATGCTAAAATAAATCCTGACAGAATTGACAGGAGTATAAGAAAAAATACACGTACCGTTGTTGCAACGGTTGCCAGGATTATTAGAATAATGTCGGAAAAAAAAGTCATCACTTGGACCTCCTTGTGAGTAGATTATACAACATATCCAGATATTGGTCAAATCTGCTGTCTTTATGATTTCTTGGCCTTTCCAGATCAACTTCAACAACACCCACAACCGTTGCAGGATTTCCATTTATAACTATAATTGTATCAGATAATTCTATTACTTCGGTAAGATTGTGAGATACCATAATCACATTTTCCAGGTAACTGTTCTCTTCGTTAAAAAGTATTCCATAAATATCCTGTCTCAGACCTTCTGCAGTAAGTTCGTCCAGATGGGCGAAAGGCTCATCCATGAGAAGAACCTTTGGTTCAGCTGCCAAGGATCTTGCTATGGAAACCCTCTGCCTCATACCCCCACTCATTTCTTTTGGATAAAGGTCCTCAAACCCAGATAAGCCCACCATTTCCAGAGCTTTTTTTGATTTTTCCTCAACCATGGCTTTGTCAAATTTTTTAATTTTTAATGATAGGGCAACATTATCCAATGCGGTCATCCAGGGGAAGGTTACTATTGATTGATGCACCATGGAAATTAGAGGGGTGGGTTTTCTTATCTCTATATTATGAAACATAATCTTTCCAGAATTTGGCTTTATAAATCCACCTAAAAGACGGAGAAGGGTGGATTTGCCAACACCAGAAGGCCCAACTATTGAAACAAACTTCCTTGCCTGTAGACTAAAATTAATGTTCTTAAAAACTGTATAACCGTTATCGTACCTGAAATCGAGGCCCAAAACCTCAAACGTTGTTCCAAGTAACCACCCTTATTGGGCATCGGTTTATGATATAAAATTATTAAGAAAAGTAATTCACTTTTCTTTCAGATATTTTTCCCCCCATTTTTGAAGCGCTGCAATAACTGGTTTTATATCATTTCCTTTTTCTGTTACAGAATACATTATGGTGACAGGCTGCAAAGATAACACTTCCCTTTTTATAATTCCCAGTTCCATTAGTCTTCTCAAAATTCTTGACAAGGTTCTTGAACTTATCCCATCTGCCTCTCTTAATATTTCATTGAATCTCATTGGTTTTTCTACAAGTGATTTTAGTATGATAAGCTCCCATCTTCCCCCAATTATCTTAACTGTTTCCACTACGGGACATATATCGTTCATCGGAGATTTTTCATTTATCATAATAACAAAATTACATTAAGTTATTTAAATGATTTTGCTTTAATATTCTATAAATTAAGATTCAAGACCTATAAATTTGGCTAACAGTGAAATTCCAAATACTATTAACTGACACACTAGAATAACAACACTGAAAAAATATGCTATGAATAGCATTGATGTTCCTACCTGAAGCGATGAACCAAATGCTGAATAATAACTGGGTGTTATCTGATCATAGAAGTAGACATATAAAAGGTAAAGAATCAATGATAATACTCCATTTATTATTATTGGAAATACTCTCTTTGGTAGCTTAATCATGAAATCCTATCCATATGATAAATACAATATTTTACTTTTTCTAAATATGAATTACCTTTGATTATACAATATATGAGAGAAAAATTCCTGTTATAATAAAAAGCCCACCAATTCCTGCATATATCAGGGTCATGATCAACTGTTCTTTATTTATTCCTGTCTTTTCCTTTTCATCTATTTTTGCCTTAGCTTGCATCATAGCCTGAATGTATTTCTTCTCTCCAAAGTCATAGAACGCCCCAAAGAAAAATAGAACCATACCCGCTAGTATGAAAAAAAGAGGCAGATCAGATGCTATTGCTGTGAATCCTAAAAAATAGAGAAGAAGATCAACAAGAGTCATGGAAATTAAAAGTGCAAGAGGAGGGGTGGATAACCTTAACCTTACCTTCCTCTTTTCCCTTCTTCTTATTAGTTCATCCTCAGTTTCCGGATAAGTCGTCTCCATCTATTTCCTCTACAACCTCATACATTTCATTGTATGTAAATTCCACCTCATTTCTTTTCAGTTCATTCTGTTTGAAGAAGCACTTGTATACCCTACCCTGATCCTCAATTTCTGGTGGATCCTCTTCTTTGCATTTGTCCTTTCTGTACACACATCTTGAATAAAATCTGCATCCTGGCTTAGGATTTATTGCATTTCCGATTTCACCTATAATATCGATCTGACGATTTGACCAGTTTGGATCTATGCTAGGGACGGATGATATTAGTGCTTTAGTGTATGGATGCATTGGATTTTTTATAACGTCCTCGGCTGGACCATATTCAACAATCTGTCCCAGATACATGATAAGAAGTGTGTCAGAAACATATCTTGCAGAGGCTATATCATGTGAAATGTATAGGATAGATGTGTTATATTTTTCCTTCAGTTCTAATAGAAGATTTAGAATATTTGCCCTGATTGAAACGTCAAGCATAGAGATTGGTTCATCTGCCACTATAAATGATGGATTTAATGTTATAACTCTGGAAATACACACCCTCTGTCTTTCGCCTCCGGATAGTTCATGTGGATATCTGTCAAGATAGTTTTCAGGTGGTCTCAGATTTGCCACACTAAGAGCATTTATAACCTCTTTGTTCAGGTCAAAGTTTTCATCCTCTCCCCTCATCTTTCTTCTGCTCATTATTGTATCTCTTTGTATTATGAGTGGTTCAGAAACAATATCAAACACTGCCATTTTTGGATCTATTGAATCGTATGGATCCTGAAATATTAATTGGGCCTCTGATCTGAATATTTTATAGAGCTCTCCTGATTTCCATACACTGTTAACATCAAGATAGATCTCATCCTTTTGCCTTAGTTCATTAGCCATTTTCTCATCCATCTTTTTCAGATCCTTTTCCAGTTTGGCCTCAATTTTTGAACTTGTTTCAGATTGTTCTGAAAGCAAGGCATGTGGATTTTTTATCTTGAAATAGATTTTACCTGATGTAGGTTTAATAGCATTCACCAGCAATCTTCCAAGTGTTGTCTTTCCAGAACCGCTTTCTCCTACTACACCAACTATGGAACCTTTTGGTATTTTTATGTTAACCTTTTCAACAGCATGTACCACAGGTCTGTTTGCCCCTCCAAAAAGATTTGTTCCCAAATCTGAATGAACGAAAAAGTATTCTGATAGATCTTCAGTGTAGATTAATGGTTCATTTTCATTAGATGTCTTTTTTTCTCCCTTTAATTCTCCCACATTTTTTATCATTTCATTGAATTTTTCAAGATAAATCCCTTCGTCCACTTCATTATAGTGACATAGAGAATAATGCTCCTCACCAATTGTTTTTATTGTTGGCTTTTCCTTGGTACATATATTCTGTGCCATGAAACATCTTGATGCGAAATAACATCCTTCCGGAGGATCTAAAAGATCTGGAACTGCCCCAGGAATTCCCATTATTCTGGACTTTTCTTTTGTTAGTGATGGATAGCTTTTCAACAATGCATATGTGTAAGGATTGTTTTGATTGAGAAATATGTATTCAGGAGATCCATATTCCATTATCCTTCCTGCATACATCACCGCTACAAAATTTGCTAGCTGTGATACCACACCAACATCGTGTGATATTATTATCATGGATTTTATTATTCCATCATCTTTGAGTTTTTTCAACTCTCTTATGATTTTAGCCTGAGTGATAACATCGAGACCGGTTGTTGGCTCATCTGCAATTACAACTTTTGGATTAAGACAAAGTGCCATTGCTATGATACCTCTCTGTTTCATTCCTCCACTCAATTCATGTGGATAGGAATCTAAAAACTTTGGATTGAAACCGGCCTTTAAACAGCTTGATTCTATCATTATTGATTCTAAATATTTCCTTTTCTCCATGTCATTCATTTCTTTTACTTTGGCTTTTGCTTCCATTATTATTTCATTGTATATCCTTTCCTCAACCTGCTTGAACTGTTTTTCATCATCTCCTGAATATTCCCTGATAGCCATATCATATGCCCGCGCTCTGTAGACCTTTTCATCAAAATATTCTCTCTCTCCATATTTGGAAAGATCTTTGAAGATATCATGAAACTGGAATACTTCATGCATCTGTCTTCTTATTGTGTGAACGGGATTAAATGCATTCATTGCACCCTGGAAAATCATTGATATTTCTCCCCATCTTACATTTGCAAGTCTCTGATCAACTTTCTTTATTGCCCTTGCCTTAAGTATTTTTTTAAGAAGATTTCGATTTTTTGTAACACTCTCTATATTCCTTTTTCTTGTTTTAAGTAGCCTGATGATCTCTTCTCTGTCCATGCTTTCAATTTTTATTTCATCATCTTTTCCATCTTTCTTTTTATCCAAAGGATCTTGATTTTCATTTTCAAGTTTCATTTCAATTTCTTCTTTTTCCAGTTTCTTTGTCTCTTTTACATCAATATTATCTTCTTTTGATGCTATTATCTGTTTAATAGTCTCCAATTCAACACTTTCACCGTTCTCTAACTTTAGTATTAGTTCTCCAAGTTCATCAATTAAATGCTGATAATGCTCTGATAATCTGGCCTCTTCACCTCCAACTGAAAGTTCCATACCTAAATATCTTATAGAACCTTCAACCTCGGCGTTTTCTGCCAGTAATCCCAGAATAGACATTGCAATAGTAGATTTGCCTGATCCACTCTCACCAATTAAACCAAGTATTTCTCCCTCTCGCAATTCCAGATTTATGTCGTCAAGGGCATGAACCATACCCTCCACTGTCCTGAAGTTTACTTTTAAATCTTTTATCTCAATAAGTGTTCTATTTTTCATAAGTTGTTTTAGCATTTTTTCACCTCTTTCTCAATCTTGGATTAACCACTTCGTCAAGTGCCCTTGAAACAAATATGAATGCTACCAAGAAAAGGGTAAGTGCGATAACTGGAGGCCATACCCACTGTGGTTCAGTGGCAACATAGAAATAATCAGAATAAACACTGTTCAGCATTCCACCCCATGTGGATACATCAAGTGGAGCCAGTCCAAGAAATTCAAGTCCTGACACTGCGCCAACACCTCCACTTATAGATAGTGCAAGCAGATAAACGAGCAAGGGGCCCAGATTTGGTAATATATGTCTTCTCATTATTCCGGTGCTTTTTGATCCAAATATTTTACTGGCATCGACATAGGACCTCGAGGCAACACCCCTCACAAGACCGATCAATGTGAAGGCTGAAAAGGGCCAGCTTATTGCACTCACAATAATGATAAGGTCAGCAAAGTTTGCCTCTCCAGGAATTACTGATGCAAGAGCAATAAGAAGTGCTAGTCCTGGAATAAGATATAGTGAAAGTGAAGCAGTTTCAATTGCAGCTCCTATGAGTCCCCCTTTATAACCTACGTAAAGGGAAACCAGTAGGGAAAGAATTATTGTTATTAATCCTATTGTTAATCCAAATATCCAGTCATTATAGAAACTCTCCATAAACCAGGACCATACATCATGCCCATAGTAAGTTGTTCCTAGGTATAATGGAGTGCCAGAGGCTGTTTTTGCCATTGGTGGTATTGGGGTTACAGACTTTGCATTTGAGTCGTATATGTATATGTATTTAAGGTTTGAAACAAAAGCAATTTCTGAAAAGCCAGAGGCTCTGTCGCTGAATGATATGGGTGTTGATGTAGAAGATGGAACTGGAGTAACCTGTGCAGTCCATAAAAACGATCCATTGAATGATAAACCACCTGAACTGAAGGATAATGCGAATGACAGCACCTTTCCATCGTTGGATACAAAAATTAAAGAATCTGACTCACTGTTATAAGAAGCTGGACTATAAAATAAACCCGAATTAGGAGGTAATAGTGAGACTTTCTTTTCATAGTTTCCAGAAAGTGTTAAATTGAAAATGTAAGCTTTGGAATTAGACATCAAAACAACATATGTAGGAAGACCTGAAGATCCTGGAGTCGTGGACACTGATGTCAATGGAATGGTAGATTTAAAAAAGTTTAAAACTGTTCCGTTTGTCATCGAAATCATTGATGCTTCATAAGTGTTATTTATAAAGTAGACTGGATTATTACCTGTATAACTGGATTGATAGTCAAATGGGATATATAGGGATTCGTTAGGATTTATGTTCAGACCAGATACCTGCCAGGCCTTTGTTCCGTTAACATAGAAAGATTCTATTGATGTCTTATTGTATATCAATATTCTGGCATCACTATAATACTGACTTGAAGGTAAATCGGAACCAAACATTTCAATGTTATATATGTTATTAAGATCTATCTTTACAGGTGCGAATATTCTGTTTAATGGACTGACATTATATCCATTTAAATAAAAGGAACTTGAATTTGATGTTATAAAGAAGTACTGTGCGGGAACAAGTCCTATACCTGGAGAGTAATCAAATGCAGGATTATTGTAGCTTATTGTCAAACCATTTATTGAAACACCATTAGAAACAGAATGATTAAAAAATACCCCGCTATATGTAATATTTTCGTATAAATTAAATACAGGAGTGAAATAATTTTGAGAATAGTAGAATATACTTCCAACTACTATTTTACCGTTACTTAAAGGCATGAATAAGAATCTTTCAATTGAGTATCTCGTATTAGGAGATAGTCCTTGGAAAGTTTCCTTATAATAGGTGCCGTTAGTGTATGAAACCATTGTTGGACAATACATTTTTTCTGATCCGGTAAGATTTGCATTGTAAATTATTTTATATTCCCCTAAATGGCTATTAGTTCCTTGTTGACCAAGTGAATAATAGTAAAAAGTACCATTTGAAAGACCAAAGTATATAGCACTTGTCCCCTCATTGTTTACATCAGTTGAATATGGTCCATAGATTGTAATATTACTTTTTACATTCAAATGGTTTTGATTTATCTCATCTACTATTGTTGTATCTACTCCTGGTGCTATAAAATTGTAGTTTGGATTTGGCGTGGCAAGGGGTGCCAACAATGCTATAACAACAAATGCAAGCAAAATCCATACTCCAGCCTTTCCATACCAGCTGGAATAGAATATCTTGACTTGCCTCCACAATCTTTTCCATCTGATGGGTATTTGTCTTTTTTCAGTATTCATTTATACACACCTCAAACCTTAATTCTTGGATCTAGCCAAGCATGTATATAATCTATCATAGAATATGCAATAATAGTCATTAATGAAATAACAAATGTTGCAGCTTCAGATAGAGGATAGTCTTCCTTTAGAACTGCATTATAAAGAAGTGGACCCATTCCTGGCCAATCAAATATTATTGCTACTAGTAAAGAACCACTGATTAGGAATGAAATCTGAAGGGCTAATCTTGTTGTAACGGGTATAATTGCAATTCTTGCAGCATGTCTCCGTAGAATGGCCTTACCTGAAACCCCTTTAGCTTTTGCAGTAAGTATGTGATCCTCACCAAGAGTTGAGACCATTGCTGCCCTCATTGTTATCATATGACCAAACATTTCTATTACCAACAGCGAAATGAAAGGCATTGCAATGTGATATAACAGGTTTACAAAACCTGCAGGTGTAAATGTGGTGACCTCACTATAAGGAACGTTTGCATATAATGGAAACAGCCCTGTATAATATGAAACATAAAGAAACAGAAGAATCGCAATTATAAAATATGGAACTGAGTTCAAGGCCAGTGCAGTACTCAAAATTGCAGATTCTTTTTTAGTTCCTCTTATCCTTGATATGTATATTCCAAGAGGCACTCCTATAACATAGGACAATATTGCAGTTGAACCTGTCAATACCAGGGTATAAGGAAGAGCAAGTGAAATCTCCTCTGCTACTGTTTCTCCAACATTTATGTAATCTTTACCCCAATTGAAAGTGAACATCTGATAAAGGTATGTTTCAAAGTCCTGAAGCGAAAATTTTCCATGAGACAGCCCCAATTCAGCACATATTGCCTCTTTGGTTTGGGCTGTTATTGGGTGACCGTTCTTTTCAATTCCTTTAAAAAAAAGCTCTGCAGGGTTTCCTGGCATCAGACGAAAAACAACAAAAGTTAAAACTGTCATGATGATAACAAGAGCCACATCTTGTATGATCTTTCTCATCAACAGATACTTATTCATGCTAAATCCACAGTACAATCACTTAATATAAAGATTATGGTAATTGTATTTCACTATTTAAAATAAATATTCTTAAAATAAATATTTAAAAAGTTTAAAAAAATATTATTTATTATTTATTTTTAATTTAGCTTTTTCTTTCTTCCATTTAACACAACCGCTACAACTCCCACAACCACTATTACTGCTACCACTGCGCCTATTATGTAGTAAATTGTGTAATTTGGTGCTGATGTTGTTGTGGTTGGGTTAAGCAGAGATACTAGTGTTGAATTTGTTCCTTCATAGAATATTGATTTGTTAGTAGTTGGGTAATACTTTGCAAGTACGCTTATTGTAACGTTCTGTATGGATACAGGAACGACAGCTCCGGTTGCATTACAGGTCTTCATATCCTCTGCAAGATATGGAGCGACTTCGAATTCCCATGTTACCTGACCAGCACTGTTAGTGGTTAAATTGTTGGAAGTTACGTTAAGGAAACCTCCGTATGGTGCATCAAATCCAACAAGTACGGTTGCACCCTGTACGGCTTTTGTACCATTGAGAACTGTTATGGTTACATTACCGTACTGTCCTGCCTTGTAACTTGTACCAGGAGATACTGAGAGATCCACGGTCAGATTACCTGAGGACTTGGAAACAGCGCTTGTCTTATGTTCAACTGAGAAGAAAGTCCAGTACCAGTAATCATACATTGCAAGTGAGTCTGTGAAAGAGTAGTTTGTAAATGTGCTTGTCTGAAGTGGAACAAGATCTGTTCCATAGCCCGTGTTAATCATGTAGGCTTCCTTTATCATTAGAGTCTGTAAGTTATCAACTATTTTGACAGCCTGTGAGAAGTTGTCTGTGTTAACGAGGGTTGTTGTCTGAGTGTTAAAGTATGCCTGCACCTGTGGACCTGTCATCAACTGTCCATTGATTGTACATGATGAGAAAGGTCCTACAAAGTCATCCAGAGGAATACCGTAAACAGGGTTCAGTGATTCCTCGCAGTCTAATGCTGGATCGCCAACAGCTGTGGATATTCCAAGGACTCCTATCTGGTAAAGGTTGCTAGGTGAGGTCACAACGTTTGATGTGCTGTTGTATACCATTGCACCTATTGTTCCATCTATATTGGCTTCAAGTGTGGTAAATGCTTCTTCTTTCAAAGTTGTTGCTATTCCCAGCTTGTTCCAGCAGGAGAATGTAGCTTCAATTGTTTCTATGTTGTTTGGAGCAACTGAACCAACGGTTGTCTGAACGGTTAGCGATACTGGAGTTCCTAGATATTCCAGTGTACCACTGCTTGTATATGACATTCCAGGTATTGATTCTATCAACTGCTTGGCCTTTGCCATATTCTCAGTGTACATTGGTGCTGATGAGTTTACAAACAATGTGTTTGTTGGATTAATTGGGTTGGAGGATGGTATTGCATAACCCTGAGCTATTGTAGTGTCTATATAGTTGTAAGGAACAGCATAATTCAGGGCCTGCCTGAATGCAGTAATATTCAATGGGGCTACAGCTGTGTTTAACCTGAAATATCCATAAGCACTTGATGTTTTGTGATATATGTATACTCCTGGTGTTGATTCCAATTCTGGTAAGAAGTTCGGAGTTGGTGCTAGGAAAGTAGTATCAATCTGCTGTTTGGTGAATGCAGCAATCATGTCTGACTCTGATGAGTATATTATCATATCCACTGCATAAATTCTTGGTGTGTACTGCCTCAATCCACTTGAAGCGTTTGCATACTGTACAAAGTAGTGTGGGTTCACATACATTATTTCATAGTGAGATGGTATAATCGCACCCTGAGGCATTTCATAGCCGTTTGTTACCATGAATGGACCTGTTCCAACAAGGCCAGGGACTGCACCTGTCTTCTGGTTCCAGCCAAGGTTCCATCCTTCATATCCTTCGCCTGAGGTTCCATTGTTCCACTTGCTGGATGAATTGAACAATCCACTAACTGTTGTAAAATCGTGATGTACCCATATGTGGTATGGTAGGATATCATTTGTGAAATCTGATGTTATAAGAAGGTTCTTGTTAGTAACATAAAATGCCACTGTCAGATTGTTAACTGGCACAACATTAACAACGCTTGGCCATATACCCAGGGATGCTTCCATTCTCCATGAAAGAACAACATCTGGAGACTGCAGGTAGTATGTTTTAGCTGTGACGTTAGCCCATGTATAGTTAAAGTATGTCTTGTTTCCATTATAGTAGAAGCAGGTATGGTTACCAAAAGTGTATGTTGATGATGCGTTTGCTGCGTTCCAGTCAGTCCACTGTACGTAAGGTCTCAGGTGAATTGTGTATATGTATGAATAGTTCATCCATGAATTTTTTTCTATATCGTATGTTGTGTGGTTCATTGATGTGTTTACAGCTGTAACTGTTGCAGGACCATCTGCCAGCCAAGGAATTCTTGTACCATTTGGAAGCTGGTTGTACAATGAATCGTATATCTCATCGATAACAAAAACATCACAATATGTGTTTGCAGTGAAGTAATTCAAGGTGTTCGGGTTACAATCATTCCCGATTGTAAAAGTTCCATTTGTATAGGTGGGTTCCTGCATAGTCGTGGTTGGCATCGTCCAGGGTGTGCTTGATGTGGTGGGCACATTTCTGCTCACTCCATAACTTTTGTCTGAACTTAATGGATGACTTACATTAGCTGCCTGATTGGTGGTAGGGGTCAATGCACCCAAACCAGCCATCACGGCAAACGATGTTGCCACCATAAGAATAGACAAAATAGCTGCAATTGCTACTTTCTTTCTATCCATAAATGGTTATGTTAAATTTTATATATAAATGTTATTCATTATCATGTTTTATTTTTTTAATTCATTTCTTGATAAATCCTTATTGATTTATTTGCTTTGTAGATGATGTAATAAAAATTTAATCAAGCAATACATCATAGTTTTTATTTTTTTTAAACGAATAAGTTTCTTTTAACCTATTAATGTTTAAAATAAAATGCATAAAATCATAGTGTCCCAAATGTTGTGTATTTATAAAGGATACCTCCTTTGGAACATTTCCTTAATCTCATCAATGCATTTATAATATCCCCTCAATGATCTCATTGACCATTTGTCATTTATCTCTGCTGCTCTCAGATAAATG
>NZ_JBLSDG010000016.1:0-19944 GCF_052315375.1 Caldiplasma sukawensis | reverse complement strand
GTAGCTATGAAGATTTACATGAAATACAAGGGAAATCTGGATAAATAGAACTTGAAAATGCTGTTATTGTTCATATTGCAATGAAAATCACGAACTACAGAACGAAGATAGCAGAATTAGGGTGGTTATTCGAAATCCTCTAATGAGTGACAATAACGAATCAAATAAGAGTTTAAATGATTATGGAGATTTAAATGATCATTATGCCTTTTCTCAAACAACACTCAAATTAAAAGAATGGACGTTATCAGCAATTGAAACTCAAATCCAATTGGATCCAGACAATCCTTCACACTATTTTGATAAAGGTAATATTTTAGTCGATTTAAAAAGATATGATGAAGCCATAGAGGCATATGAAAAAGCCATTAAACTAAACGAAAAGGATCCCTACTTCCATAATAATTTGGCTTATTCATTTTCTAAATTAAACAGGTTTGTTGAGGCAATAAAGGAAATGGAAATAGCAATAAAACTAAACCCAAATGATAAAATCTGTCGTTTGACTTATTCACAGATAATGGCACTAATAGACAATGAATATGAAGGAATGAAAAGCATCTCAGATGCAGTGAATAATGGTCTTATAAACAGAGAAGAACTTTTAGAATTTGTTAATTCAGAACTTTCTGAAGATATTTCAGAAAAGGAAAGAAAATTATTGAAAAAAATAATTAAAGCATTCTCCTGATTAACAGATATTTAATATTCGAAATTTGTTGATTTAACAAATTCATCTATTAAATCATTAATTTAAGTTACATTCCCTTCCTTTAAGACTTTATGGATTTTCAATATTGTATTAAAACATCGGAAAACACCCTGATAAGAAACAAAAGGATAGTTGTTTAGAAATCTGCCCTCATTATTGAAAAATATCAGATCATATGGTTGACTTTTTAGCCAGATCTGATTTTAAAAAATTAATTTATGACTTGATAATTATGTTAATAAGATAAAAAGTAAATCAGTATATCAGTCTGCTGTTTCTAGTTCAACAAAACCGTTGCTTTCTCTTATTCCGTAATGTTTTAACACATTTTTCTCCAGAGGCGTGTTTGGAGCAACGGTGGGTGGTTTAAGCATTTTCCCAGTCTTAAGATCGAATACTGCGCTGTGACATGGGCACTTTACCTCTTTGCTATCTTCATTGTATTCTCCAAGAATGCACCTTGCATGGGTGCAAACACCATCAATTGCGTGTAAACCATCCTTGTCCTTAACTATGAAAATTACATTATCACCTACCTTAACGGATACGTGACCTCCTGCGTTCTCAACCGCTTTAATTCCCACTATTTTGTGCCAGGTCATGCATTGTATATTTCAAGTTTATAAATAATCTTGACGGTAAAAATTATTCATGTAATCTTTAATTTTTTCGAAAGCCTTTTCCTTGCTCACAGTTCTTGAAATATAAAATATACTGTAGAGAGGTTCCACCATCCTGTAAAACATTATTCTTTCCATCAATTGTGCATCGCCTGAAATTTGGATTTTTCCTAAAATGTCAGGAATTCTTTCAAGTCCTGTGTGAAAACTAATGGCAGAAAGATCAATTGCAAAATCTCCCGTACCCGCTTCACTCCAGTCAATGATACCCTCGAATCCACTCAAATCCAATTTCAATATTATATTGTCCCTATAAAAATCTCCATGTATGAAACCATATGAATTCTCGCTTGATTTTTCTATGAGTTCCTTCATCCTTTTGATCATTTTATCAAATTCATCATCATATTTTTTGAATGATATCTCTTCCTTGAATCTATACATGAGTTTAAGTTCATTTGCCAGCCATTTTTGTTTCATTTCTTTTTTTGAAATATTGAAAAATTCATTGGCTCTAATTGATGTTGTATATTTGAAGAATTTCAATATATCATTCATTATGCTTTCATTTACCTCTCTTATTGAAGAAAGTGTTACACCATTTATGTATTCGTATTCAGCAAAAGGTATTCCCTGAAAACTATGCATCACATATTTAGGTATTTTAAATGGAAAATCAACGAGTCCATCGAGAATATTTTTTTCCTTTTCAATGTTTTCAATTGAAAATTTGCTCTTTGGGAATCTGAAAACTTTCCTTTCATCGGCAATAAGAACAATATTGTTCATTCCATTTCTATCGAATCTGAACTTTTTGAATTTGCCATATTCCTGGGCAATTTTTATGTAAAATTGATCATCTTTTTGATCAAAATACCTTTTCATGTAAGTAAAGTTTTAGTTTAATAAAAAACTTAACTAAACAGGTTTTGAAAATTTTTCTCCGTAAAGATTAGGTTTCATTCAATTCATTTAAAATAATTAAACAAATTACAAAACATCTGAATAAAATAGTTTCTCTTATTGTTAAAGAAATTTTTTAAGACAGTCAAACATATTATTGTGTAGTCAACCTTATGCTGCTTATATTTGCAAAGTTATTGAAAAAGTAGATTTTAATAATTGGTAAATATATATTTAAATCTGTTAATCCTTGTACATTACAATAAAATTATTGAAATTTGTCTCCGTATAAAAATTCTATATATATTGGATTAACCATTATTATATTGTTTTCCATTAACTATTATGAAAGAAAATGAAAAAAATATAGGCTTTTCAATAGAAAACATGGATCAATCTATTGACCCTTTTGATGATTTCTACAAATACAGTTGCGGAAACTGGCTTAAAAAAACCCAAATACCAAAGGACTTTCCATTTATCAACTCATTTCTGGAGTTATGGGAAAAAAACATGGAAGATCTGAAACAAATACTTGAGGAATCACTTCGTGACGCCGGAAAAACCAAGGAAGAGGAAATACTGGGTGATTTTTACCGTTCCTTCATGAACAAAAATGAAATTGAAAGAAAGAAGTTTTTCCCAATATCAGGAATAATGGAGAAGATACATCATCTTGGCAATATTGAGGAAGCCTCGGCAATCTGTGGTGAGTTGGCAAGTATTGGGGTTTATTCATTTTTTACCCCTGAAGTTTATCCGGACGCAAAGAAAAGTAACTTTTACGCCTTAAGCATGGTACAGGGGGGCCTTTCACTTCCGGAAAGAGATTACTATATGGAGGAAAGATTTTCAGATCTAAGGGAAAAATTCAAATTGCACATTAAAACAATGTTTGAAATGTACGGATTTCCTGAGAGGGAAGCTGCAGATAAGGCACGCATGGTATATGAAATAGAAGAGAAGATAGCAAGTATAAGCTGGCCTTCTCAGGAACTTAGAGACGAAGAAAAAAATTACAATAAATACAGTTATGAAGAGGTGAGAAATCTTCTTAAGCCAATTGATTACAATGTATATCTGAAAAATCTTGGAGTAGAAGGACCAGAATATGTAATAATCGGACAACCTGATTTTTTCAGTAAATTAAGTGAAATATTATCAAAAGTATCCATAGAGCATATCAAGGCATATCTGAGATGGAGAGTTCTTGTTCATTTCTCACCCTTTCTCCATGAGGAGGCGGAGAATGAAAATTTCAATTTTTTTCAGAGAGAAATTTATGGAACTGAACAGAAAATGGAAAGGTGGAAGTTTGCAGCCATAAATCTGGACAGATACATAGGAGATGCCATCGGGAAAATATATGTGAAAAAGCATTTCTCAGAGGAATCTAAGAAGAAAATGGAAGAGCTTGTAAGTAATTTAATAATGTCTTTCAGGGAAACCATAGAGAACTCAGCGTGGATGAGTCAGGAAACAAAAAAAAGGGCTATGGACAAATTATCAACATTGAGAGTTAAGATAGGGTATCCTGAAAAGTTCAAAGATTACTCATATCTTGTGATAAAAAGTGATGATCTGGTTGGAAACATAATCAGAGCAGGCCAGTACGAGACTGCCAGAATGATGAAAAAAGTGGGAATGAAGGTGGATAGGGAAGAGTGGTACATGACGCCACAGACAGTAAATGCATATAATAATGTGAGGGGAAATGAAATCGTTTTTCCTGCAGGTATACTTCAGCCGCCATTTTTTGATCCTCAAATTGATTATCCTGTTAATTATGGTGCAATAGGAACTGTCATAGGGCATGAAATAACACATGGTTATGATGATCAGGGAAGGAAGTATGACGGTAACGGAAATCTCAATTCCTGGTGGTCAGAATCTGACGAAAAAAAATTCAATGAACTGTCCCAGAAGGTGGTGGAACTTTATGGCAGCATTGAGATGCTTGAAGGTATGAAGATAAACGGATTACTTACTGCAGGTGAGGATATAGCAGACCTCGGAGGCGTTTCCATTGCCTTCAGAGCGATGAAGAGAAAGATGGAAAAGGATGGAAGACCCTACCAGAGAAAGGATGGATTCACCCCAGAGCAGAGATTTTTCATATCTGCCTCTCAGATCTGGAAGTCAAAAATCATGGATAATGCACTTAGGCAGAGAATAAAAACCGACAATCACTCTCCGGACAGTGTTAGAGGATTGATTCCTATTATCACAAATCCAGAATTCGAGAACACCTTCAGTGAGAAGAGCAAACTCAAAAGTTATAAAAATAAAATGCCCTACACTGGAATATGGTAATCATTCCAGTGTGAATTCCTTTCCATTGAAGGGTAAAATTACATTATAGTTTTCCAGGTCATCCACAATTGCCTCTCTGTTATCTCCATGACACAGGATTACGTTTTCAGGCTGGCATCCTTTAATGAAGTTAAGGAGATCATCGTGGCCGGCGTGTGCTGAAAGGTCAAAGAATTCAACCTGCATTGCAGGTTTTACCTCAACTCCAGAAAGGTTGATAGTACCCCGCTCCAGGAGGTTTCTTCCATTTGTACCTTCAACCTGAAAACCTGATAAAAATATTGCACTTTTTTCATCCCTTATTAGCTTCTCAATATATGAAAGAACAGGGCCTCCGTCCAGCATGCCGGATGTGGAAATTATGATGTCTGCTTCATTCATATTTTCCCTCATTCTTCTTCCACGTATTTCCTTAACAGAAGAGAGAGCCTTTCTGAACTCCTTCTCTGATCTCAGATATCCGTGTGTGTTCAGAAATATGCTTGTTATTAGGTTGCCCATACCATCAGTTGCTATCCTGTAAGGCAGGTCAGAAAGAGTCATAATGAGTTCCTGAGTTCTTCCCATGGCAAAGGATGGTAGTATCACCTTTCCCCCATGTTCTACAACTTCTGAAACCCTTTCTCTCAGCCTTTTCCTTACCTCCTCTCGATCTTCATGATTCTTCCCTGCATATGTGCTTTCAACTATGAGGTTCTTTGTTTTAACAGGTTTTGCCCCATTTAGAAGTTTTGACTGCCCAGTGTAAAGATCTCCTGTCACCATTATCTCTGAACCATTCTGAAAATGCCACATGGTTGAACCAGGAATATGCCCAGCCGAACGGGGTGTTATTCTGACTCCCTTGTATTCAAATGTATTTTCGTACTTTACAGGATTCATCCTCGTATACATAGTTTCAATATCATCTCTGTTGAACCTTTCAACATACCCCTCAAGTGAAGTGACCTTCACTGCATCGTTCAGCATTGGCCTTGTGGTGTTCGCAGTCATTTCAGTTGCAAAAACCTCAGTGCCAGAACCCTGAAAATACATTGGCATGGCACCAATGTGATCAAGGTGAGAATGGGTGATGAACAATCCGTCAACCTCCTCAGGGGGAAGTGGAAACTGTGGTGGTTTCTCTGGAATTACGCCATAATCAACCTGAAATCTTACCCCATCCATTTCCATAACTATTCCGAGCCTTCCTACTTCTTCGGCTCCTCCTAAAAACTTTATCTTCATAATTTACAACCTCGCATTGTCTAACCTTCCGGAACATTTGCAGGCTCTTTCATTCTTGTGATTCTTCACAAAATCAATTATTGTATTTCTTGTCTTTTCATCATTTTCCTTCAAAATTTTAATAACCTCTGAAGCCTCCACAGCCTCATCAAGCCAAGCATCATAATCTGTAACAGTGGCAATCATACCATAACACATGCCAAGCTCATCTGCAAGTGATATCTCTGGTACCAGAGTCATTCCTATAATGTCCCCAAATTGCCTGAACATCTTTGACTCAGCCCGTGATGAAAACCTTGGACCTTCAATAACCACATATGTACCTTTTCCATGGGTTTCAGAGAATTTTTTGGCAGAATTGTAAAGTTCACCGCTCAATCTTGGGCAGAATGGATCAGCTGTGGATATATGAACAACATCAGGTCCATCATAAAATGTTAGTTTTCTATTCTTTGTAAAATCTATAAACTGATCCGGTATGACTATATCCCCAGGCTTCATTTCTTCTTTAAGAGAACCAACAGCGTTTATACCAATTATCTCTTCACATCCAACTTCCTTCAAGGACCATATGTTTGCCCTGTAATTTACATTATGGGGGGGTATTGTGTGTTTTTTACCATGCCTTGGAAGGAATGCAACATCAATACCCTCTATTGATCCAATTTCTATCTCTGAAGATGGAACGCCAAAAGGGGTTTCCATTTTTTTGCTTTCTCTGACATCTATAAGATCATATAAGCCGCTTCCCCCGATAAATCCTATCAAATTAAATTCACTCCTCGTTGGTAATTATTAGATAATATTTAATCTATTTTTATGTAGACTATTGATTCCCCTTCTCAATTTATTTTTTAATACTCTTCTTATCCTCAAAAAGTGCTCCTGAAAGTAAACCTATCACAAGGAATATCTCAGGAGGAAGTATATAATATACAAATTTGAGACTTGGAATATTTGTTGTAAATGAGAGGGCAATGCCCAGCACTAAACCTATGATCACACCAATGAGCGCTCTACTGAACGCCTCCCTTTCACTCATGGATGGTTATTCCTTCATATTATAAATTATGTTTTAATGACCTCATTTGTCAAGGTGTTTTTCTACTGCAGCGATTATTTCATCAACATGCTCCCTTGTTGAAGCCTTTGGAATTGGATAAACTCCTAGATCAAGTGTATACAATAGACTGTAAATTGCAGGGCTTAGTCCGCTTTGCTTTATTTTTTTTGAGATTTCAGGATCTGATGGCATTTTATTTTTATTTAATGGTGAGTAGGCTATTATTTCAATTCCATTTGTTTTACAGAAAGATTTGATTTCATTGAAGGTGTCTGTTTTTTCAATATTTATCTGAATTTGATTTGCCTTGATTGTTCCTTCACTCAATTCCCATGCCTCCTTGAGTCTTTTCAGATCGTAATTGCTCACACCAATGTTTCTTGCGTATCCCTGCTCCTTAATATACACCATTTGTTTTATTAAATCTCTGTGATTAACGGAATCATCTGGCCAGTGAATAAGGTAAAGATCCACGTAATCTGTTTTGAGTCTTTTAAGTGAACCTTGAATTGCCTTCTCCACATTTTTAAAATTGGACGGCCACACCTTTGACGTTATGAAGATCTTATTCCTTTCATATTCTGAAATGGCGTTTGAAACCATCTCTTCTGTGTGGCCACCCCCATACATCTCTGCAGTATCAATGAAATTTATGCCTTTTGAGAGCCAGTATTTCATAACATTTGTTTCCTCAACATCTTTCGAATGATCGGGATCATGGCCTCCACCCATTCTCCAGGTACCAAAGCCATTTGCCGTAGCTTCAAAATCAATAAATTTTCTTGTCTTCAAGATTTCACCATTTGACCAATTTCCTCACCAATTGAGCCTGCAAGTTTCAACCTGTTTCCTATTTCACTAAGCCTGTTCTGATCCTTTGTTCTTAGATCATCCAGATATTTCCTAAGTGTATCCATGTATTTTTCAAGAATTGCCTTGAACATAGGCCTAATTGAAATGGTGGATAGGCAATCCGTTTCACCAAATCTAAGACCCGAAATTCTTACCTTATAATTTTCCAATTCCATCACATTTCCATACAATCTTGAGATTGCCTCCAGTATTTTCTGATTCTCCATATACCCAGTAAATGTTGGATTTCCTGTAATATCTATGTCTCCAATCTCATTATGATACTCAACTGAAAGGAATGTGCTTTCATCACCCCTTGAAAGTATGAATGTGAATCTCCCTTCGCTGTCAGGATCTTCAAATACACTTGTAAAAGTTCCCTTATTGATGTTTGCAGATGTGAGATAGTATTTATCTATCTTTTCATAATCTATCTGTGCATCTTTTCCAGTCCAGTTCTTTCCAGAGTATATGGGTATTTTGATGTTTTTTTCCAGTTCTGAAAATTTAAGTGTCTCCTGAAACATAGGAATTGCCGATGGATTAAGATTGAACTCGTATTCAATATTAAGATATGTTACATATTTCACTGTGCTTTCATATCTGTCATTATTCAATTTCATGTTCACCGTATAATCTATTACAGGAATAGGATTGCCAGAGAAAAATGCCTGAACATTTTTGATAATGTTGACCCTTGATGCGTTCATCTTTGTTTCAAGGGCAGCCAGTCTTTCATTAATATCATCGTTCAGTTTTTTCTTGTACTTCTCAAATGCTATTTTCATGTAATCGGAAAGATCCTTCAAAAGTATGTCAAACTGAGGAAAAGCGTTCTGTTCATTGAAGTCAGTTACAAATTTTATAATATCCACATTTAATTTATCCAGAGATGCCATCTGTTTAGGCTGGACTTCTCTCAACCTGTCAGCACTGCTTTTGTATTTCTCATATTCTTCCTTGCTGATAAGCGCATCAAGCCCATATTGAAGGAAAAGGTTGCTGAACTTTAATTCTCTATCCACATTCTGAGAATCTATGTTTATCCCCATAGCGAAATGTTTAGCCAGTTTTTATTTTTTTTCTTTTACTCTGTAATTTATAATTTATATATAATGTAATTTTTCAAAACTATTATAAGAATAAACACATGGCGCTTAACATGGATACACAGGGGTCATCAGATCCAATGAAACCTCTGATTGACAACATGGAATCAGACATAAAGGCTCTTCTTTTATATGCAGACAGAGACCAGGAAATATCAAGATTGGATATAATAAAAAGACTGGAGGAGAGCAATGAGGAATCAACGAGAGAATTTCTGAATCTGGTTAGAAGAAGGGAGTCAAGGAATGAGGTCAGGCTCATAATTGCCACATTTGGAGAATTTGTTCTCTCTGTTTTTCTTTTTATAATAGGTATTCTCATGATAATACCAACATTTTATGAGATTAATCCATCATACACAATATTCTCATATTATTATTCAATTCTGAAATATTCCTACCATCTTTCCGGCCTCATTTTCCTTCCTGCAGTGATAAATTTCTTAATCTCTATCATATTGATACTCTCCGGGGTCACCGCTTTGAGAAATGCCAAGGATACAATTAGGAAAGTTTTCAGGTGATTTAATGCTTTCAAAACGAGAAGTTAGAAGGATCTTCATTGAGAGATCATTAATATCACTGGTTGGTGCAATAATATTCTTTATGACTCTTGCAATCACAATTGAAAACATTTCCTTCATTGAAAAAATAGGAAAGGAAGATGTAACACATTTTTTCTTTGTTGCAATGCTGATCATAATACTTATGATTTCCCTTTACACTGCCCTTACACTTCCACTTTCCCTAAAAGTTAAGTTTTTCAGGCCACAGATCAGGGGGAAAGCAAGGCCTGTTTATGGTTTTTTCATAGTTCTTTCAATAGGAATCGGTTCAACACTTGGATCCCCATTGTTCATACTTATTCCTGAAAACGCACTTCAGTATGGTGTAGTTTCAACGATTTCATTGATTATTGCAGCATTCACATCATATCTGATGTCCAAAGTATATTTTTCAACATATGTATTTCATCAGGAGAATGGCAGGGATATTGTTGGGGGACCAGCATTTGTAAGGGAATCCTATGGAACTTTCTCACTTAGATACTTTATCAGCAGAACATCAATGTGGGTTGCAAACTCATCTCTCGCAGCTTACTGTGTTATAATATTCTTTCAGTTGCTTTTTATAACTGTCCCTTCTCTATTTCCAAAAGGATCTCCCTTCACAGACTATTTTATAGTCTTTGTGCTTGGAATATTTGTCATATGGTTCATAATCAACGCTTTTTTTGAGGACAGATTCATAATCCTAATAGGAAAGGTACAGCTGGCAATGACCATTATTATGGCCATAATTATAGTGTTTGAGGAGGGTCTGATTTTTAGAACAGGCCCAATATCAGGTAAACTAATTTTCACATTCAGTGGAAACATGGTTCAGGATATTCTCATCAACACGGGTTATCTTTTCATCCTGTTTTTCGGTTTTCAGGAGATAATGGCATTTCAGAGAAGTGTAAACGAAAACAGTAAAATCCAGATATTAGGCAGAAAAATAGATCTTACAAAAAGATCAACAATAAGGTGGACAATGTTTTTCACAATAATAATAAGTTCTTCTATCAACATAATATATTCAATTGCCGTTATGCTTACTCAGGCCCATGGAGAAGGTATATCAAGTGCTGCGATTCCAGCTTTCCTCATAGCTGACAGGGTGGGTGGAAATCCCGGAAAACTTCTCATGATATTGGCATTTGTTATTGCTACTCTGACCACATTTGTACCTGCATTCATGGCAGCATCCAGGCATCTTAGATCCTTCGGGGAGGATCGCATATTTCCCTCAGGCATAACAAACGTATCATGGGCATTTACACTCATCTTTATCGTCATTCTTATAGAGACAGGTGAAAATTTCCTCCTCAGTATAACGGACTTCATGGTTCTAATAAGTCTGGGTCTGATCTGTCTTTCAGCCCTAAGGTATCGTTCAAAGCTCGGAAAAAAGAATGGAACTGTATTTCCTGTAGCAGTTGGCATTCTTACATTTACATTTGCAGCTTTCAATTATTTCATAGATCCAGAAGTGGTTCTTTTTTCAATTCTACTCATATCAATACTCTATTTTTTTCACAGTCTCATAAATATGGAAAGAGCTTCACTGAAATTATTCGTGGCTTCACTTTCCTTAATATTTTTCATGCTGGTTTTTGCCCTCAATTCTTTCGCATTACTCTCTGACATATCAGGAATCCACTTTTGGATAATGGATTTTTCACCTTTTGATGTAATATTTATTTCAGCAATCTCATTACTTGCAATATTCGTCTGCTCTCTTCTCGATTTCTTGATAGAATGGAAAATCATGAGAAAAGTTACAATAGGAAGGGTCATAGAAAACGTGCTAAAAAATCAATAAAATATGAATAAATTAGAAATTAATTTTTTCATCTTTTTTTTAACGAATCCAAAAGATCACCATATGGAGATCTTTTCCCCAATTCTGTTTTTACTGTTTGGAAAAACCTGATCAAATTTTTCATGTACCAGGGCGGGTATCTCTCCCCGAACTGCATCTGGAGAGTGTGGATCATTTGATATCTGGAACCTCAGGGCTTCGTCTCTTATCTTTCCTCTCCAGCTCTGGGCCCATCCTATAAAGAACAGTTGCTGGGGAGTATATCCATTTATCTTCTCATTTTCCCTCCCCTCTCTTTTCAGTTTTCTCTCCAGGGCTGCGAATGCTATACTCACACCACCTATATCGGCTATATTTTCACCCAGAGTTAGTTTGCCGTTGATTTTCAATCCCTTTATTGGCTCTACTGAACCGTATATCTTAACAACTCTCTCTGCCTTTTCAAGAAATCTTTCCTCATCCTCCCTGCTCCACCAATCAACTATGTTCCCATTCTTATCAAATTTTCTCCCCTCGTCATCGAAACCATGTGATATTTCGTGTGCTATTGTACCTCCTGTGGATCCGTAATTTACAGAATCATCAAGTTCAGGATCGAAGAATGGTGGCTGCAGTATCCCTGCCGGAAAAACTATCTCATTTTCAGTAGGAGAGAAGTAAGCATTTACCGTTGGTGGTGTCATACCCCAAAGTTCATGGTCAACTGGCTCATTTACCCTTTCCAGCCATATGGAAGCCTCGTGATAATTGCAGTTGCTAACATTTCCAATGAGGTCACTTTCGTCTATATAAAGGGAAGAGTAATCCTTAAATTTTGAAGGATAGCCTATTTTTGGCCTGAAGGTTTCAAACTTTTCAAGGGCTTTCCTTTTTGTCTCCTCACTCATCCAATCCAGCCCTTTTATCCTCTCCCTGAATGCATCCATTATATCTCTAACCATGGTTTCAACCCTTTTCTTGGAAGATTCTGGGAAATAACTTTGAACGTATATCTTTCCAAGGGCTTCTCCCATTAGGTGATCAACAAGCATCACTCCTCTTTTCCACCTTTTCTCAGGTTTCTGTATTCCCAGCAGTTCCTTCATGTAAAAGTTAAAATGTTCCTGGTAAAATTCATTATGCAGAAAAGGGCCTGCAAACTCCAAAATTCTGTATTTCAAATACTCTTTTATGTCATCCAGACTCCACTTGACAAGAAATTCATTCAATTTTTCAAGAAACTCGGGCTGTCCCACTATGATATAAGGGTAATCCCATACATGTATCTCATTCAGTATGTAAAACAAATCAATGTTTCTGTATTTTTTCAGATCATCTTTCCCAAAACGATTGTAATTTTTTTCAGGATCTCTCAATTCCTCGGGTCTTTTGCTGTATTGAGCAAGTTCCTTTTCCATGTTGAAGATCCTCTCACCCCTACCTTTTATGTTTGACGAGGCAAAAATGGAGAATGCCTTGTCTATGTGCTCTATGTATTTTTGCCTGATTTCACTGAACTCTTCATTGAAGTAGTAATCCCTGTTTGGAAGTCCAAGCCCACTCTGGTAGATGTGTATCTGATACCTGGAACTATCCTTTTCGTCAATATCCACGGATACTGAAAAAAATGTTTTAATTCCATGCATAATGAAATAGGGAAACAATTTCCTTATCTTATTCAAATCATCTGCAGATTTAACCATGTCAATGAGACCACCTATGGGTCTGAATTTTTTTCTCTCTATTTCATCTTCATTCATGTATGAAAAATACAATTTTCCAAGCTTGTCTCTCTCTTCATCCTGCATTCCAATATTTTCCACACACTCTTCCAGTATTTTTCCAAGTATGAATGTGTTTTTTTCAATGAGTTCATAAGTTGCTCCCCAGGACAACTTTTCATCAGGTATTTTGGCCTTTTCTAGCCACTTACCGCATGCGTATCTGAAAAAATCCTGTCCCGGATCAACTGAAGTATCCATATATTCAAGCTTTATTGCAGGATCTTCAGGTTTTTCATCATCCTTTATTCTGTAAATTTTTGAAATGAGTTTATCCATATCTTCTCACCCTTATTCACTGATTTATCAGCACAGTTTCAAATTTGTCAAGTATGTCCCTTTCCACGTGCTGGTTCCAGACCATTTCGGGTATATCCACGGCAAGAAAAATTTCGCTTATGAATATTGTTTCTATTGCTGTTATAGCCATATTACCAAGCCATCTACTCACTCCACAGTTTACAATCAGGCTATTACCATCATTTTCCAAAACAAATGTAAGACTCCTGTCGGCAGCAATCAACCCTCTGAGTATGCCGACCTTGTAAGCCTGAACAATGCCTTTCTTTCCATCTGAATTGGATTGAACCTTCCAGTCCATGTTTATTAACATATTTTTAAGTTTCTCAGTTGCATCATTCACATCATAATTTCCTTCGTAGACCCGCTCTTTTTTAAAATAGGACATACCACATGATGGAAATCATGTGAATAAAACATTTTCATATTTTTCTCATCATTATACTTCTTGTCTTATGATTTTCTGTTTTTTCCATTATGAGCCTTGCGTGATATCTGGTTCTCTCTATGTTTTCCTTCAGGTTCTTGCCATTTATCTCATCCCAGATCCTTGAAGAGATTCTTAAAGCCTCTTCGTCTGATATGTTTGCATACTTCCTGAAATATGATCTTTCATCTGTGAAAGCAGTTTTTTTAAGTTTGAAAAACCTCTCTATGAACCATTTTTTGATTATATGTTCCTCTGCATCTATGTATATTGAAAAATCAAAAAAGTCTGAAACCATAAGATCCGGCCCGTTTGCCCTTATGTTTGTATTGTGTGGTTGCAAAACGTTGAGCCCCTCAAAAATTATTATGTCTGGATCTTCTATAATCAATTTCTCATCCTTCACTATGTCATAGGTGAGATGTGAATATACCGGAACCTCCAGTCTGTTTACTCCAGACTTTGCATCGTAAAGGAACCTAATCATATTCTTAAGATCATAGGTCTCAGGAAAACCCTTCCTGTTCATGAGCCCCCTCTCTTCAAGTATTTTGTTAGGGTAAAGGAATCCATCTGTAGTGACTATGTATACCCTTGGGTTCCATTCCCACATCTCTATCAGTTTTTTAATCAGCCTTGCTGTGGTACTTTTTCCAACTGCCACACTCCCTGCAATTCCAAGAATATATGGGATCTTCTCATTTTTCATTCCTAAGAAGAGTTTTCTGGATTTTGTCAACTTCATATAATTGTCATAGTAAACTTTCAGAAGTCTTGAAAGTGGTGCATAAACCTCTGAGACCTCAATCATATCAAGGTTCTCATTCAACCCTCTTATGGAAGCAAGCTGATCCTCGGTGAGGTTTATCTTTCTCCTATCCTTAAGTTTTTTCCACTCATCCCTTTCTATTGTGACATATGGGGTATGTAGAGTTTCCCTGCCCTCCATAATACAATATATACTGTTGGTTAATAACAAATGTTATTTTTATTTTCAATAATATTTTGTTTTTAAATTATATGACTTATTTTGCAAAGTAATCCAGTTCTATCTCTGATGATATACTGTCCAGAGCTTTCACATCATTGTCTGAAAGTCTAAAACTTGCTGCAACTGCATTTTCAGAGAGCTGTTTCTTATCCTTGGCCCCTGGAATTGGAAGGACTCCCTTGCATACCAGCCAGTTAAGTGCAATCTGTGACACAGTTTTTGAATACTTTTCTGACATTTTTTTGATTTCATCCATAAGTGGTTTTGAAGCACTCATATTATAGGTTGAAAACAGTTCATTTCCTGCTCTCACATCACCCTTTGGCCGGTTATCTTTGTTGTATTTTCCTGTTAGAAGTCCCTGGGCCAGTGGGCTCCATGCAATGATTGTGATGCCATTTTTCCTGCAAAATGGTAACACTTCCTCCTCTATCTCTCTCTGAAGCAGATTGTATCTTACCTGGTTTGAAACTATCTTCACTCCATCTAGGATATCCAGGGCCTCTTCCATATCTCTCACGGAGAAATTACTGACTCCAATTGCACCAATTTTTTCTTCCTCGCAAAGCTCTTTCATAGCCCTGAATGTATGTGACAGTGGTATCTGTTCCCATGGATCCGGCCAGTGGATCTGATAAAGATCAATCTTTTTAACACCGAGTCTCTCCATGCTTGCCTCAGCAGCTTTTTTTAATTCCTTGTACCTGAGGTGTGCTCCGGCCACCTTTGTTGCAATAACAAGGCCATCCTTACCATAAATTTGCAATGCTTTACCAAGTATTTTCTCACTGTGCCCATTACCATATAGTTCTGCTGTATCAAGAAAATTTATGCCTGTTTTTTTTGCCTCACCCACAGCCTCTATGATTTTATCATCCTCTCCATTCCACGAAGAACTTGCCTGCCAGAGTCCCATGCCAATATGTGAAACTTCCAGATCAGTTCTACCGCCGATTTTTAATCTTTCCATACTTGATGATTATTTTTAATTTTATAAATATAGAAAATCATTACAGATAATGTAATCGAATTATAAAATATAAAGAATATATTAATAATTAAAATATATATCAGAATTAAATTATATATGTTTGTATGAAAAAATTTATTTGAAAATGTGTTTTATGAGCAGGTAATTTAAATTGGTGGAAAAAGATCATCATTTTTGAATAAAATTATATATCTAAAGTGATTTAATATTCCCCATTTAAACCCTTGGGACATCAAATCTGTCAAGCATCATTACCTTGTTCCAAGCCTTTGCAAAATCCTTAACGAATTTTTCTCCACCATCATTACTTGCGTAAACCTCTGCCACTGCCCTCAGCTCTGAATGAGCGCCAAATATAAGATCATTGCGAGTAGCCATGTACTCTTCTTTTCCGGTTCTCCTGTCTATGCCTTGAAATAGTGTTTTAGAATCATCCACAGGCCTCCACTCAATCCTCATGTCAAGGAGATTCACAAAGAAGTCATTTGTGAGAGCCCCTGGAGAATTGGTGAAAACCCAATTTTTACTATTTCCGTAGTTAAGACCCAGCACTCTCATACCACCAAGTAAAACTGTCATCTCAGGGACAGAGAGGGTCAAAAGCTGCGCTCTGTCAATAAGTAAAAATTCATCATAAACTCCTCTCCTAAAGTTGGGATCTCTGTAATTTCTGAATCCGTCCGCCTTTGGCTCAAGCACTGCAATATTTTCAGGATCTGTATCAGCCTGAGAAGCATCATTTCTTCCAGGTATGAAGGGTATTTCAATTCTGTAGCCAACTATCCTTGCAGATTCCTCTATTGCAGTATTTCCACCTAGAACAATCAGATCTGCAAGTGAGATCCTCTTACCATCACGGGAACTTTCATCAAACTCTTTTTTTATGTTTCTAAGGATTGAAAGAATTCTTTCAAGGTTCTCAGGTTCATTCACTTTCCATTTATTCATGGGGTCAAGTGCAATTCTTGCACCGTTGGCCCCTCCCCGATAATCGCTTCCTCTGAATGTAGATGCGGCTGACCAAGCTGTATAAGCAAGATCTCTTATACTTAGACCTGAGTTCAGAATTGCCGATTTCAATTTTAATATGTCATTTTTTTCAACAAGTTTGTAATTTATCTTTGGTATGGGGTCCTGCCATATCAAATCCTCTTTGGGAACCAGGGAACCAAGGTATCTTGATTTTGGTCCCATATCACGATGTGTAAGTTTGAACCATGCTCTTGCAAAGGCATCCTCAAATTTATCAGGATGTTCAAGATAGTACCGTGAAATTTTCTCAAAAACAGGGTCAAATCTTAAGGCCAGATCCGTAACAAGCATTGTTGGTTTTCTTTTTTTCGTACTGTCATGTGCATAAGGGGTGGTCTCTTTTGCATCCTTTGCAACAAACTGCCATGCTCCGGCAGGACTTTTTTCAAGCTCCCAATCATACTTGAATAGATTTTCAAGAAAGCCAATGCTCCATTTTGTTGGCGTTTCTGTCCATGTAACCTCAGGACCACCACCAATTGTGTCATCTCCCTTCCCGGATCTGTATGAACTTACCCATCCAATGCCCTGGTTTTCTATGGGTGCCCCTTCCGGTTCTGGCCCAAGATGAGATGTGGGCCCTGCTCCGTGGGTTTTACCGAATGAATGGCCTCCTGCTATAAGTGCAACTGTTTCCTCATCATTCATGGCCATCCTGCTGAATGTCTGTCTTATGAAGTGAGCTGCCTTCTTTGGATCAGGTTCTCCATTTGGCCCCTCAGGATTAACATAAATTAATCCCATATGATCTGCTGCAAGAGGTTCAAGAAGATTCCCTTCTCCAGTGTGTCTTTCATCGGAAAGCCAGCTATTCTCTGGTCCCCAGTATACTGACTCATCAGGCTCATATACGTCTTCTCTCCCACCTCCAAAACCAAAAGTTTTGAAACCCATGCTCTCAAGGGCGGTGTTGCCTGCCAGTATCATCAAATCTCCCCAGGATAACTTTCTTCCATACATTTGTTTGACAGGCCACAGAAGTCTTCTGGCCCTGTCAAGTAGTATATTGTCAGGCCAGCTATTGACCGGGGGGAATCTCTGTTGTGCATGTCCTGCACCGCCTCTTCCGTCTGTTACCCTGTAAGTTCCAGCTGCATGCCAAGCCATCCTGATGAATAGTGGTCCGTAGTTGCCGAAATCTGCAGGCCACCAGTCCTGAGACGATGTCATTACTTTCTTTATCTCCATTTTTACCTCATTGAGATCAAGTGTCAAAAACTCCTTTCTATAGTCAAAGTTGCTGTCCATTGGACTTGAAAATGGACAGTTACTGCGAAGAATTTTCAAATCCAGTCTTTCTGGCCACCAGTCTTCCAAACCTGCTTTTTTCATTTTATTCATTATAATTACTCTCCAATGATAATAAGTATTAATTACTAATATTTATTTTTATTTTCTTTTATATACTTATTTTGGTATAATCTTAATTTAATATTCTCATTATTTTTTAAAAAATCATTTTGAAAACCCTCATTTTCAAAAATTTTTATTGCATCCATTTTAAATTTTCCCAAAATATTTTCTTTCATGGAATTCACAAATAATTGATTTAATAATTAAAAAAAAATAAACAGATTTTTATTAAATCATAAATGAAAATCAATTAATTGGTACTATTATATCTGCAAAAAATTAATTTCTCACTAAAACTATTCAATTTTCAGTTTTTTCTTGAAATTTCCTTTCTCATATCATTTATGCTGATCATTTTTCCATCCTTTTTAACATACCAGTAATCCCATCCATTGTTCTTTTCCTTTCCAAGTATGTATGCACTTATTCTGTGAATTGAGCCGAACTCCTCATTGTATTTCAGAGTACCATTAGCCAGCACCACTGCTCTGAATTTTTCGTCAGGTGAAAACAGGTATTCTCCTGCCTTTATATAACCAAGTTCTAAGAGTGCACCAAATGGGACCCTTTTTTCCTTTTTCTCCAGTGGATAAATCAGTGATTCCTGTTCCAGTGGTGTTGTGTTTTTAATTCTGTCTTCACAGGCCTTCACATACTCTTTTTCTCTCTCAATGCCGATAAATCTCCTTTTCAGCTTTTTTGCAACAGCAAGAGTTGTGCCAGATCCGGCAAAAGGATCAAGCACTATGTCAAAGGGTCTTGACGTTGACGTAATTATTCTGTAAAGCAATGCTTCTGGTTTCTGAGTGGGATGTGTCTTATCTCCGTTGATTTTTATCCTCTCCTCACCCTGGCATATGGGTATGTACCAGTCACTTCTCATCTGAAGATCATCGTTGTATGCCTTCATTGTTTTGTAATTGAAGATGTATTTTGAGTCTCTGTGTTTTGTCGCCCATATTAGTGTTTCATGGGCATTTGTGAAGCGTGTTCCCTTGAAGTTAGGCATGGGGTTTGTCTTGATCCAGATGATGTCATTGAGTACCCAGTATCCAAGATCCTGTAGAATTTTTCCAACCCTGAATATGTTGTGATATGTCCCAATCACCCATATTGAACCATTTTCTTTCAACACCCTTTTGCATTCCTTTAGCCATTGAATCGTGAATGTGTCATAACTTTCAAAATTTTGAAACTTATCCCATTTTTCCACGACTCCATTAACTTTTGTATTATTGGGTCTGTAGAGATCATTCTCAATCTGTAAATTATATGGAGGATCTGCAAATATCAAATCAACACTTCCATCTGGTATCTCTTTTAATACATCAGTGGTGTCTCCTTCTATTATTTTATTAATGATCTGTTCAATTTCCAAGCGCTATCCTACCCTCATCATTTTAAATAAAATTAAATTTTAATATTTTATAAATCATTATTTTAAACAATCAAGTGGATATGTCTCACTAATTTCCTTTTTTCGTTCTCCTTACTCATACCTGGTAATAAATTATGGTTTACAATAATTAAAATAAAATATTTCGGAGAAAATCATCTTTTACTATTCAGGTGTACCATGTTCATACGTAAAAAGTGGTGAAATTTTTAAAAGTAAAATGATATCCAGAATATATATCATTATCGAGTAAGCTTATCTTACCCATTTTACACCCTTTACTGCGTAGATCATTATAAACACAGAAACTATGAGTAATATTGAATAGATCCTTGCCAATATTATATCTGTAATTTCTTCGTTAAGAAAAAGTAGAATTACTGAAAAATAATAAATTATAGCCGCACTGGCCACAATCCAGAAAATAATTCGGTTTCTTCTGTTCCATTTTGCTCTGATTATAAAATGTGAAATGAAACTCTCTTTTTTTCCCAATATTACCACCTTCAAATGCATTGATTCAATCTT
>NZ_JBLSDG010000015.1:0-29394 GCF_052315375.1 Caldiplasma sukawensis | reverse complement strand
CATAAGGAGATCAATACATTCTACAAATCTCATAGAACGCATGAACAAGGAGATAAGAAGAAGGATCAAGATCATTGATTCAATGCCTTCTGAAGAGAGTGCAATGAAGATCATTTATCTGAGAGCAGCAGAGATAAATGATAAATGGTCAATGAGATCATTGAGGGGATATTATAAATGCATTGATGAGATTAAGGAAATGTTCCAAAGGAGGTATCCTTTATAAATACACAACATTTGGGACACTATGTTTATATCTATTTAATTAAAAAATACTTAACCTCTAACGGATAGGTTGTTATTTTATCATGCTGAAAATTAGGTTTTAAGAATTAACATATAAAAATAAACAATGTGAGTTTAGATTATAAAGTAATACAATTCTGATTAGATGTAATTAATGAACTAAAATTGATTAAAAATCTCTCAATTAAAAATACAAAAAGTTTGGAGAACCGTATAAAAAAATAAATAAAGATAAATATAATAATAATGAATTGAATTTTTTAACAATTTTGTTTTTGATTTTAAAAAAATTTCATTTTGGGAATTTACAGAGATACCAAAATTGAAAATCCTATATATTATTTAAAATTTTTATGAAAGAGAAATGCTCTTTGAAACTTCCATATTTTATTTTTTAAAATCTTCAGATTATTTTTAAATCAAAAGCAAATCTATAAGTTCACTTGCTTCTTTTGAAGTTAGTTCCTCAAATCCTGACTTATTTCGTTCCTTCAAAAATTTTATTGAAATCTCAAGTTTTTTGGAATCCTCTGCAAGTGATTTGAGATACTTCAACTGTTTTTGCGAAATCATTTTTAATACCCTGCCTGTTTCTACATTAACTTTTTTCAATTCCTCTATTAGGTTTGAGGCTTCATCTAGTGTCAGTTCCTCAACAGAACCTTTTTTAATATTCCGGAGATATTTCATTGTTATTTCCATCCTCTCAGGCGAAGTGTTGAGATTCTCTATAAACTCCCTCTGTTTTTTTGTGAGCGGTCTTCCGATTTTACTCTCTGAGGCTTTTTTTATCTCTTCAATTAATTCTGATGCATCATCTGATTTAAGATCGTTCAGGGATGATACATTTTTCTTTGACAGGAAATCATCAACTTTCCTCTCCAGATTTATGTTATTTTTTATTAGTTTTTTCAAAAAATTTAACTGGCTTCTTGTTATGGAACCTGTCATGAATCCGTATCCAGAAAGTATATTTAATCAATTTTAAATATTTAGAATATTAAATTTTGATTTTATATATAGAAAAATTTTATGACTCCACTTACAGTGTAAAGGCATGAACGAAACAAAATCTAATCAAAATAGCACAGCACTTGTTGATAAAAGATTTCTTTTCTATCTTTACATTCTAATGGGCATAATCATGATAATGATCGGCCCGCTTTCATTTGTATATGAATCAGTTGCGTATAATTACAGTTTGATTGGTGTGGTAGTTGCCATTGGTGTCATAATGGTAATTTTTGGAGTGTTGTGTACATTTCTGGATAAAAAAAAGATGAAAATAGTTAATTTTCACATGCTTTCATTGTTGAGCGCAATTTTTGGCATTTTACTATTTTTCTTTTTTGCCTCCTTTTATGCAAAACCAATAGGCCCAATCCAGGAGCAGTACCATCTTTACATAATATCCATGTACAGTGATACTTACCATACTACATACAAGGTTAGGGATCTCATATCAGAAGATGCAAGAATATTCGGCATATTATTCATTCTTGGGGGGCTTTATATTGAACTTTACGAACGAATAAATAACAAAAAGTTCCAAAAAGTTAAATGAACGTATAAAAATATTTATGTATTTAAAAAAATTACTATTTAATGAAATGTCCAAACTGTGGAGCAGAGAACCCCTCTGGATATGATTTCTGCATACAATGTGGAAACCAGCTTCCTAAGGCTAATCAGCAAGGCCAATTCCAACAGGGTTTGAATTGCAGAAGGTGTGGTTTTTCTAATCCGGAAGGAGTCAGGAAATGCCTCAACTGCGGTGCTGACCTAACAATGGGTGAGGGCCCAATGTCAGCCCCTCAATCACAGTATATCCCAAGACCATTTGGAGTGACAGTTCTTGGAATTCTTGGGATGCTTAGCTCTCTCGGCTTTATTTTTATCGGCATTGCTCTTCTTGTATTACCTAATTTTCTTTCAGGTATTGTAATAACTTCAACTGGTACACAGCACAGTGTTAACGTTACCTCAACTTCCGTATCCACAGGTGCTGAAATAATATTTTTGATAATTGGTGTTATAGCACTTGTATTTGGTATTATTTATTTCTTCTTTTACTATTCATTCTACAAGGGAAAAAACTGGGCCAGAGTATTGCTATTGGTATTCTCAATAATTGGTCTCTTAGGTTCCATAGCATCCATCCTTTTCCTTGGCCCATTTGTAATTCTTAGCTTTCTTTTCAATCTGATAGTTGTAATATACCTGACAAGACCACATGTTAAGGCATTCTTTGAAAGAAATCGTCGTGTCTATTGATTTTTAAATAAATCATTTATTTTATTACTTCACTCCTACGTAATTTTTTACTGTATGAAATTTCAATTGTTTTAATAACTTCACTGAGAGGAGTGAAAGACCTGATTGATTCTATATCTATCTCTGCAGGAAGTGGTTGATTCTTAAAATTAACCCATATTGCAGATATTCCATAATTTATGGCTCCTTCAATATCGGCCTTCCAGTTATCTCCAATCATTACGGTATTTTCCTTTTCCACAGCGCACATTTCCTGTGCAATTTCAAAGATCCTGGTTTCAGGTTTAAAGGCATTATGATCATATGCGGCAACCATAAAATCAAAGAAATGGCCTATACCTGTTGCCTTGATTTTTAGCTGCTGATATGAACTCATATGATTTGTCACTATTCCTAAAACATAGCCATTTTTCTTCAGATATTTGAGAAGAGGTATCACACCAGGATATAATTTTCCAAATTTAATGTGAAGTTCCCTTATCCTGTTATGAATCTCCAGAACTTTATCCTGCCTCAGTGGAAGCCCAACCATTTCAAGGAATCTTTCTGTCCTTATTTCATTTGTTTTTTCTGGAATTACATTATTTTCCAGTAAAGACTTAAGATTGTAATCAGTGAAATAGAATCTTGAAATCAATTCATCCAGCGGTATTGGCTTCATAAATCTGTATTCTTTTCTCAGTTGAATGAAAGTCCTTCTCATTGCTGAAAGATCATCATAAATTGTATTGTCAAAATCAAAAAAGACAGCCCTCATTGAATAACCACCAGTGGTATTAACATTTCATCCTCTGAAAGTCCTCCATGTTTTCCCAGAAATTTCTGTTCAAGTCCATCGTCTGCAGTTTTTGGATAGTTATAAGATCTGCCGGATGTTGCAGCAATAATTGTATTGAAAGATGTTTTCTCCTTAATTTTCAAAGACCCCATTAGATTTGTTATGTTTTTGTCTGTTGCTTCAAATATTGCTGCATCTTCATATTTGCTCATTTCCTCACTAAGACCTGAAAAATTGTCTGCAGAAAGAAAAAGTGACCTGCTTGCCCCAAAGGGTACCGTGGAACAGTATCTGTCTACAATTTCTTTCACATTAAGCTCCTCTGTTGTTCTCACATGGCCATGATCTGCGGTTATAACGGATGTGTAGTCCCTTTTATGTTCTTCCAAAATCTGTTTTACATTTCTGAAGGTGTATCTTATGGCTTCTACCGTAGGCATTCCATCCGGTCCATACTTGTGGGCCATTGAATCCACAAATGGAAGATATGCATAAACATAGTCATAATTTGATGAGAGTGCCTTTCTAAGTGAAGTGAAGCAATCAAAAACTCCTGAATAGTACTCCCTTTTACCCCCAACACCATGAGTCAGCGTGGATAATTCAGATTTTGCTGTAAACTGAGGAGCAATAACACATACACTTTTTCCATTCTGTTCTCCTAATGTGCATATGTCATTAACACTGAAGGCTTCCCTCATTGGCATTACCTCCCTCAGCTGATCTCTCTCTTTTGAGTATATTGAAGAATAATCGAAATTGTTGATTATTGATCCAAACTTTTTCAGATATGTTGAAACCCCAAGAACACCATGTTCACCTGGCATCAATCCAGACATCATTGTTGTTAGAACTGTTGTTGTTATGGATGGAAATACTGATGTTATATACCTGTCCTCATTGCCAAGAACACCGGCATTTAATCCCATGTTATATCCAAAACCATCCATCAAAACAACACACATCTTTTTTTCATCTTCATTTAATCCCTTAATTGTTTTTCCAGAGACCTTTAGCCCAAGTGATTTCATAACAGTTTGAGAAAGGTTGTAGATGCTTCCTCCATCGTAATCCGGAAATATCATGCTTCGAGAATTATACTTCAATCTAATATGTTTCTCCCATACTTTATGATGAAATAAATTCAATATATATTTTACATTTCATTATTTTTATTATATTCAAAATCTAAAAGTATGATCCCCTCATAAAAAATTATGTCCTTCAATGGAATAGGAGCATATACCACAGTCCCAGGCATGATTCCGTGGGAAATAGTGGTGATATATTTCGCGCTTGCACTTGGTATAGTGTTCTATTTTTACAGAAGAAACAAAGGCTTGGAAAACTTTTCCACCGTAGACTTTGTGTACATAGGTATAGGAGCAGCTTTTACTGTTGTGTGGGAGTTTTTCATAGGTCCACTGCTTGATAAAATAGTACCTCCAGGGCTTTCAGCATTCATAGGTTTTGGGTTTTTTGGAAGGATAGTTGTTCTTTTCATAGTTGCAGGACTGGTCAGAAAACCAGGTGTTGGTATGCTTAGCCTTGCCATATTCGATATACTAGGAGATCTTGTTCATTATGGTTTTTCGGGAGAGCCCGTATTTGTATTCTACGAGGCATTGACATACGGATTGCTGATTGATCTTGCAATTGTGTTCACAAAAGGAAAGCTGTTCAATTATTCAGATAAAGAAGAAAAAACCGGGAGACCAAATTTACTTTTTCCAGTTATGATTGGAGCAATAATTGGATTCGCCTGGGCTTTCCCGGATCCATTTTTCTACAGTGCTTTCTTCGGGCCATTCCTTTATGGTTCAATAGTAAACTGGTCAAAAATTCTGTTTACCTTTGCTGAGTCAATTCCGGGAGACATAGTATTTGGTGCTCTCGCTGGTATAATTGCAAAAAGGGTTTCAAGAGTATTGGGATCATGAAGGCAGTAGAGATAAGAGATTTGGAATTCAAATATATGGGACAGGAAACACCTGCCCTTAGAATAAAAAATTTTGTGATTGAAACTGGTGAAACCGTTCTAATAACAGGAAAATCAGGATCTGGAAAATCCACACTTGTAAACATCATCAATGGTATAATCCCCTCGGTTATTCATGGAAATCTTACGGGTACCATACTTTTAAACGGCATTGATCAGAGGAAAATGAAAATTTCAGATATATCAAGAATTGTTGGAACATTATTACAGGATCCGGAAAGACAGGTACTGAGTTTTTCCATCACAGATGAAATTTCATTCGGGCCTGAAAACCTCAACTTGCCTGTTGCTGAAATAGACAGAAGAGTGAAACTTGCCATTGAAAAAACCGGCATATCTGATTTTCTAGAAAGAGAGACGACAAAATTATCAGGAGGAGAACTTCAGAGAGTTGCTCTTGCCTCGGTGCTTGCCATGGAACCTGAGATTCTCATACTTGACGAACCCACTTCAAACATTGATCCTGAGGGGACTGAAAAAATATTTGAATTTCTCAAAGAAAACAAGAACAGGATCACGATGGTTCTGGTGGAACACAAGGTTGAGAGGGCATTTCCATTCGTTGATCGGATTGTTGTTGTGGATAATGGGGAGATAAAACTTGATGTTCATAAGTCTGAACTCTTGCAGCATGTGGAAATACTGCTGAATTCTGGGATTGAAATTCCGGAGGAATATATTTACGCCAACAAACTTGGCCTTGATACTGTGGACATCAACATTGTAAAGAAAAAAATTTTGGAGAATAATATCAAACTCTCCCATAGAAAAAGAAACACAAACGGGAATGTGATACTAAAATATTCAGGAAGTGTGGAAGTTGAAGGGCATAAAATTCTAGAAACATCTCTTTCATTAAGGGAAGGTGAAATTTACTGCATAATGGGAAAAAACGGGGCAGGCAAGACCACTCTGATTAAATCAATTATGGATTTTCTTGACAAAAGGGTGTTCACAAAAAAGGAAATCGTTTATTATAAAGGTGAAGACATTTCATCCTATGACTACGCAGACCGCGGAAAATACATTGCTTATCTCCCACAGAGTTTTGACTTGATGCTTGTTAACAGGACTGTGGAAGATGAGATTTACTTTTCAGGAAAAATGAGAAAAATAAAGAACTACAAAGAGAAGGGAGATTTTTTCATCAAAATGTTCTCTCTGGAAGATAAAAGAAAAATGGATCCACTATCTTTGAGTACAGGACAGAGAAGAAGAGTGTGCATGGGTGCTTCTTTTTCATCATCAGCTGACATTATTCTCATGGACGAACCTACATCTGGACAGGACTTTTATCACAAAAAGATACTGGGTGAAGAATTGAGAGCACTTTCATCCCAGGGGTATTCCTTTATTATTGTTACACATGATTCAAGATTTGCATACAGATATTCAGACCGAATTGGTATACTCTCTGAGGGGAAAATAATTCATGAGGGGGAGCCGGAAGAAATTTTCCTAAAGTCTTCTAAATACCATGTTTTACCCCCATCTGATTTTCTATTAAGATACAACATGGAGGATGATTTAGGTGTACAGTATAATTGATACAATAATAAGCTGGCTTCTATTCATATTTGGAGTAACAGTCCCTTTTTATCTTATACTGGGGGCAATAGGCATAACTGGATTCAGAGAACTCACCACATATGACAATTACAACACATTTTATTACAAAACTAATGCTGCCCTTAAGATTCTTCTTTCCTTTGTAATTGTAATAATAGCAGCATATGTGGTTTGGTGGATTGGGGCCATTATTACAGTAGCAATACTTCTCTCATGGATAACATTAAAAAATTCATCAAGAAAGATATTTCTCCTTTCACTTCTTCTTTTTTCCACCATCATTGGAACGGTCTGGTCATATGCCCCCTCTGAACCTCCGGAGATTATTGCTTTGGCCCTACACATGAGTGTAAAGAATTTTACAACAATATGGGTTTGGCCCCCATATTTTACAATATTCGGTTATGTGAGGGAACTTTCACTTCAATCAATAATTTATAGTTTCCAGATTTCATTCAGATTCACTGCAGCACTGGTTGCCAGTCTTCTGCTCATTCAGACGAGTACACCTTCCCAGATAATAAAATCAATGGAAAAAATCAAGGTTCCAATTCCAGTAACCTTTGCCATAATTGTTGCACTCAAAACTATTCCCCTTGTGTTTGAATCATTTGATTCTGCAATAAAAATACAGATGATGAGAGGTTATGGGCCTAAGAGATTCAAGGGGATTCGTGTTTTTTATATTCTTGCAGCAGGTATAAGGGCAATTGTACCAACAATAGTTCATCTATTCAGAGGTGCAAAAGATATTGCAATATCAGCAGATACAAGGGCATTCAGAGCCTACAAAACAAGAACACTTTACGGCGTTAAGAAACTTGGAAGAGAGGATTACATATTTGCAACGTTTATTATTTTGGCTGTTACTCTCTCATTAGTTGCCCTTCTTTCTGGATTTGGAAGGGCAATACCCTATCTCACATAATTTCAATACATTTATAAAATAATTTTTAAATGAATTATACCTTAACTTCATCATTTCTTGTTACAGTTCTGTCCATAGTCAGTTCAGCAATATCAGTGGAGTAAAGTCCTATCCTTGAAATATCCTCAACTATTGATGAAATGTAACTGTTTTTTGAATATTTCCTTACAAGTGCCATTTTTATTTTCAAAAATTCTCCCTTGTAATTAACCAGCTGGTTCATGGTTTTAAGATCGGAACCAAAGAAAAGAGTTGTTGCCTTCTGAAAAATAACACCAATTTTTTCGAGAAATTCCTTTACATCATTGAATTCTGAAAAATTCTGAAAATCCATTTCAAGCATGTTCTGGTTAATGTTTACGATGTGATCCGCAACACGCTCAAGTATCCTGGAAAAGAAAAGATAAAATACGCTTTCCGTTCTGTTTTCTGCTTCATTTGATGCAGCTTTTATTATGTAGAAATGGTACCTGTCAACATCATCATCTCTGCTTATTATGTTTTCAATCAGTTCATTGCTCTTGAATTCCATGACCTTTATGGAATCGTTAAGCATTGACTGTACGTTCACAACCATCCTTTTCAAAGCGTTTGGTGTTGGAAATGTTTCATAATCCAGAACATTTTGAAGTACAATTGTCCTGGAGGTTTCTTCAAATATCTCAACACCCATCACAAGCCTGGTGTACTTTCTAACAACCTCCTTAACACTGGCAGATATGTATCCACTAGATTTTATCTGAAGTGTGTCGTATCCTCCTATGTACATTGCTATGAGTGTCCTTTGCAGAAGATCCAGATCTGAATTGTCCTGCAGATCAATGATCTTGTGAATTTCAATTTTTCTTTTTTCCTTTGGTGATATTACAAGTGAATCGTTGTCAACAGAGAGATTTATTATTGATCCTTTCTCTATTGCATTTTTTTTGACCCAGTCTTGTGGCAAAGATACTATGTATGTTGAACCCCCTGTAAGCTGTACCTTTCTTGTTTCACGTATCATAAATACTTATAATTGGTATATATAAAGATTTTATCTATATAGAATAGACTGTAGTTAATATAAAAAATATACCAAATTATAAATAAATATAATTAAAGTAAAGAATATATTATTTGTTTTGCTGATTTCTCATCTGTGATCTAAACCTGGAAGCATTTGAAACAGATCTTGCTATAAAGAGACCAACAATATATAATAGTGTAATGAAGAAATAAAGAAACAGATAATTTGTGAATATGAAGAAAAGATATGAATATTCAGGCAGATTTATTGGGCCTCTTACAAAGCCTGTGCTTACATTTAGATCTGTGTAGTTAAGTGTGATCTCGGTCTCCATTGCACCCGAGGGTAATTTACCAAGATTGTAAGACAAATTGTAGAATCCGTTTGTTTCAGTAACATTGTTTAGTGATGTGTTTACAACAGCGTTGATAAACCCAAGAAACACCGAATATACTGTGATAACAGGTTTAAAATGACCCTCTGGCAAACCTGAAAAATTTGCATATATGGTAAAATTCCCATCTGAGGCAGTGTATGGTGAAAAAGTAAGATTGAAAGATTCGCCTGAATTATTACTGTAATGCAATGTGCCTGGATCAACATATGTAATTGGGGTAAGAACAACCGCCTGAAGAATAAGTGCGAATATTATCAGTGGAATTCCATATTTCAATCTTTTCAATATTCCCCAAATATTAGAATAGTGGAGAGAAATGAATATTACCAAGGGAAGAAGAAAAAGAACGTAAGGATTCCCTGCAATAACGTATCCAAAAACAACAAGAACGGAAAGTATTAAGGATAATACAATATATTTTTTGATAGATGGAACGTTTTTTCCCCTTTGATTTTCTTCCATATAAAACTGTATTGTAATTATGTAATTAAATCTCTTTTAAAATATTGATTAAGACATGATAAATTTAATATTACTCACGTTAATATTACTTCCATGTTACCTACACTTCAGGAAATAGCTAAGATGAGAAAATCGTTAGGATTGAGTCAGAAAGAGGTGGCAAGGGAATTCAATCTCAGTCAATCGTACATTGCAAGAATGGAAAAAGGGGATATAAACCCAAGTTATGAAAATGTTAAGAAAATATATGATTACCTTTATAACTTCAGCAAAAAGACAAGAAACATAGAAATACCGGCAGAACGTATTATGACATCAAATGTGATCTGCTGTTTTGCAAGTGATTATACCATTTATGCAATTGAGAAACTTAAAAACAACGGTATATCGCAGATGCCAGTTCTTAACGAAAACTCTCTGGTTGTTGGAACCATTTCAGAGGAAGATATAAACAATTTTCTACTTCGTGGTCACGATCCTTCAATTTTTTCAAAAATGCCAGTTTCAAGAGTTATGGGGAGTGCACTTCCACAATTGCCAGGAAAAACACCAATATCTGTTGTATACCCAATTCTGAGACATTCAAATGCTGTTCTCATTACGGATAAACTTGAGATAAAAGGGATTATTACCAAAGCTGACATTCTGAAAGCTGTAGAAAATTATGCAGTCACTGATATATGAAATTCTGGGTGGACTTTTCTTTTTTGCTCCAGCCCTTTTTGCAAATCCTCTGGCAGTAATTACAGGTGGCCACCTTGTGATAGACAGGGGAAAAAACCTGAGAGATGGAAAAAGGATACTGGGGGATGGAAAGACATGGAGTGGTTATTTTGGAGGTAGCCTGCTAGGGGCCGGTGTAGGTTTTCCATTTTCCCTTTTTGGTGTTTACATGTTTTTCGGAAATTTTGATCATTTTAAAATAATCACTGTTTTAATGAGTGCCCTGTCACTTGCCTTTGGATCCCTGACAGGGGACCTTTTTGGTTCGTTTATCAAAAGGAGAATGGGAATGAAAAGGGGGGCTAAAGGAAATTTGCTTGATATGTGGCCCTTTGTCCTTATGTCATTCCTTTTCCTTTTGGTTTTTTTTAGGGTTGTTTTCTTCCAGATTTACGGAAATTTTATTGATATAATAATTCTGCTGATTATAACGCCCCTTCTTCACAGAGGCGTTAATATAATTGCTTATAAAATGCACCGGAAGGATGTTCCATGGTAGAATACAAGATGATCATAGGTATGAGAAAGGATCTGGATATGGGAAAGGGAAAGATTGCTGCACAGGCATCACATGCGGCAGTTTCCTGTGCCGTGTGGTCACTAAAACATGAGAAAAAAGTATACAAAAAATGGGATGAATCAGGTCAAAAGAAAATTGTTATAAAATTAAATGATGAGTCTGAAATATACAAAATAAAAGCACGGGCAGAGGAGCTTGGTCTTCACACACATGTGGTCATTGATGCAGGAAAAACCCAGGTTGAGTCAGGAACTGCAACATGTATTGGAATAGGCCCTGGACCAGAGGACATTATTGATAGTATAACAGGAGATTATTCCCTCCTTTAAGACCTCACCTTTGATTGAATGTATGCGAAGGTTTTCTGCTTATTCTGTGACCACACACATCACATATCTTCTCATTTTCCCCAGTTTTCCTTCCACATCCACAACAAACATACTCCCAGATAATTCCGGAGTTTATTCCTGAAAGGTTGCATTTTGAAAAAGGAACACCCATATACAGGCACACATTCTGTATTGCATAGTCGTCGGTTATCACCTCCCCGTTATATTCTATAGCGGTGGCAATGACCTCAATATCCTGTCTGCTCAGGATTACCTTATCACCTGTTTTTCCTGCCTGTTCTTTCACCATTGCAACATACTTTTCATCTGGGCTCCTCACTGTAACAGAATCAAGAATACTTCTCATTAGCCTTCCCATCTTACCCTTCCTTATTTCCCCTATTACTGCCCATGGTATTATGCAATTAATGGAGAGAAGGTCTATCTTTCCTGCAAGTATGGCACTGGTGTCCGGAACGTACACCTTCTCAGCCATGTCTTTATTCTCTTTCATTTATGGGTATATATGGAAGTGGTCCCTTGTTTCCCACATACTTTGCCTTTGGCCTGAAAAGCTTGTTGTCCTTTACATATTCCAAGCATCTGGCAACCCAACCAGAAGTTCTGGCTACTGCAAATATTGGTGTGAACATCTCTGTTGAAAATCCCATTGAACTATAAATCATTCCTGAATAGAAATCAACATTAGGGAAAATACCCTTCTCTCCAAATTTGCTAATCATCAACTGTTCCACTCTGTTTGCGGTTTCATAGAGATTTCTGTTGCTTTTCTGAGTTATGAAATCTGCATATTTTTTCAGCACCTTTGCCCTTGGATCATACACCTTGTATACACGATGTCCAAATCCCATGACCCTCTCCTTTCTTTCAATCATACCCTGTAAATATTTTTCTGCGTTCTCTGGTGAGCCAATACTTTGTAGCATCTGTAGTGCCTTTTCATTTGCCCCACCATGAAGTGGCCCTTTCAGGGTACTTATTGCAGAAGTTATTGCAGAATACATGTCTGCCATTGTTGAAATTGTAACAAGGGATGAAAACGTTGATGCATTCATACCGTGATCTGCATGAAGTATGAGTGCTGTGTCCAGTATTTTTGACTCAACAGGATCCGGTTTTCTTCCCAGGGATGAATAGAAGAAAGATGAGGCAAAATTTAGATTGGGATCGTCCTTAATAATGTCCTTTCCAACGTATATCCTCTGAATAGCTGCAACCATAGCATTTATGTTTCCTATAAGATTTATCCCAACCTCTTCCTTGTGTTCATATGTGTTTTCAGACTCCTTTTTGTCCAGAGATCCAATATATGAAACTGCTGTTCTTAATGTAACCATTGGATGGGTTTCTTTTCCTATTTCCCTAATTAAATTCTCTACCTCTTCTGGAATCCTTCTTGCCTCTTTCAATCTTTTAACATAATCATCATATTCTTTTCTATTAGGTAATTTACCGTAAAGCAGAAGATAGGAAACCTCTTCATAATTGCTTTTTTCCACCAGCTCATTTATATCATAACCACGATAATTCAGCATGCCTATTTGGCCGTCCACATATCCAACCTTTGTCTCGGCTGCTATTACACCTTCAAGTCCCTTATAAACAATCTGATCGTTTCCTGACTTTTCCATGATATATCATCTTCAACTGGTTATTGCAAAGGCATAAATAAATGTTGAAACAATATTTATCCTATGATAATTTCTTAATTATTTCCTCATTCAAAATTTATAAAATGTCAAGTTAAGAAACTTTATTATATCGTAGTATTATCATAAATTATGGATTTTAAATATGAAGGTCGAATTCCAATTTCATTGCCCCCACCTGTGGTCGGGGATATAGTAAAAAACCCATGGTTCTTTTTCAACATGATGAGCCATGTGATTGTATTGAGGATGGAGAGTGTAAAGGAATATTCAGTAATATTTGTTCCAGATGTAGAGCAATCCAAAAATACACTACATTATGGAAAACTGTCTGGGCCTTTTGAAAGTGAGTCCCACGAGATAAGATATGATCTTGAAACTGCAGACAGACAGATAAGAATGACAGTGGGAGCTCACCCAAAACCTGAAAAACAGTCGACAATACTTGTTATTGACTGGACTGTAAACATAAATACAAATGCCTACGACAGGTATAATGGGGAAAATTTCACTCTTAATCCAGAGCATATGATCAAGAAACATTTCATACCGGTTATGGAAGATTTTCTTTCATTCTTCTTTTACAGAGAAGAAGGAAAGGAGTTTCTCCTTGAAAATTATAAGATGACTGGAACAGTCGTTATTCCAAAGATCAAGGAGAGAGCAAATGTACTAAAAAATTGCATAGTTATAGGAACCTCCCCCGATCTGGATTTCTATATAGTGGCAAAAGACTCCCAACTGGATAGAATAGTTGCTGAAAAGAAGAATTCAAAGTTTTTTGGGGGAGATGCCATACTTGAAATTGTGAACTATTCAGGCATGTATATTGTATCAGTATACAGCATAAAAGCGGAGAATCAGATAGAAGAACTTCTTGAAAAACAGAGGAGATCATAACTTACAAATTTTTTAGGTAAAAGTATTTATTTTACCTTGCATACTATTTTATGGACTTTAATCAGACCTCATCCATAAGCGTCAGCACATCACCATCAGTAACCCTGGAAATAGTTAAGAACCCATGGTTCTTTTTCAATTTTACAAGCCATATTTTTGTTTTGAAAAAAATCTCTGATCAGCAATGGGACATTGTTTTTTGCCCCGACATTGATCAATCGAGGAAAAATATAATTGAATATGGCATTCTTGATGGCCCTAAGGTTGACGGGAATTCTGTAAGGTACGAGGGTAAGTCTTCCACAGGACAGATAAGTTTTGATATTCTCTGCAACTGCATTCCTGAAAGAAATAATACTAAACTTAGGATTGACTGGAAAATGACCATAAACATAGATTTTTATGAAAGGTTCAGAGGCAGAAACTTTTCACTAGATCCTGAGCATCTGGTTGACAAACATCTTGGTATTTCATTCAAGAATATGGTTGAACTCATAACATTTAAGGAGAAGGGAAAGGAGTTTCTTCTTGAGATCGTCAATTCATCAGGACTTGAAGCCATTCCTAAAATTAAAGACTATGCGGCAAAAATAAAAAATTGTGTTATACTAGGAACGTCAAAAAGCATGGATTTTATAATCATTGTGGAAAGTGGAGAAATGAAGAGTATAAGGGCAGAAAGTGGAAACAAACAAACCTTTGGCGGGGATGGAATCCTTGAGATACTAAATCACCAGGAAATCTTTTCAATAGGTATTTATCTCCCTGAATCAAGTTCAAGGGTTAATGAATTGCTGGATAAGCAGAAATCAATGGGAATTAACTGAAAATAGAGGATTGTTTCATAATCCTTAAATTCAATACTTGCATTTTCATTTATGAAATTGTCCCACTTTCTTGAACATACTGTTAAAAAAGAGATGTACAGGGAGATTGCCATTAACATTGCTTCCAATAATCCGATCTCAGCGTCTCTTGCCCTTTTTTCTTTTTCAGAGGTAGTGGGAGGAGTGAGCAGAATAATTCATGGAGAACTTGAAGAGGTAGCATTTGGACCAAACCAATCAGCAAGGAATTTTGAGGAAATACTGAAGAATATGGGAAAACCCTATGAAAAAGTTGATTTCAGACTGGTATACAGAGTGATAAGAGGAGGGATTGTTCACTCATATTTTATAAGAAAACCAGCATCGATTGTGATGAATCCTGATGATCCGTACGGTATACTTGACTATGGATTGAAATGTTCATTTTCTATGGATTCTGAAAGAATAATGTTCAACGTAAACCAATTCTTTAAAGATTTTAAAAGGGCTGTGAATAGAGTCAAGAGAGAAGTCAAGAAATTCAATCTTGAGGATTATGAGGTATTTTCACACTGGGCAAACTATCGCCTCAATCTGTCACTTGACGTAAAGTAATATATGGAAACTAATAAATCTTTTATTATTATAACATGATGATTATGATCAGGTATGGCATTGCAGGTATACCTTTAACCAGCAAGGGAAGAACATTAATTGATTCAATAACAGATTCTTTTAAACTTGGTCTCAGGGCTCTTGAAGTTCAGCTTTTAAGGGTAAATGTACAGGAATCTCCAGGCATAGACTATGAGGGAATGATGCCCAGGGAAAATGAAAATTCAATAATAGTTGATGTGCAGAGGCCTAATGAGGAAGGTGAGTATGAAAGCGTTGGCATTAACACGGTAATACAGGAGGATGACACGGTTCAGGAGATATTTTGGAATCTTGCAAAAAATTATGAGGAACTTAAATTTGCTTCTGAGCTGGCCAAGGAACTGGATATTCAACTATCAATACATTCACCATACTATATGGATATGTTAAATGGTGAAGAAATGAGGGAAATATCACTTAACCATTTGAAATGGACTATGGAGATAGGTAAAGCGATGGGTGCAAAGAGAGTGATAACGCACACAGGCTTTTATCCAGAAGGTAAGAAAAATCCAGTGAAGGTAGCTGAAAATGTATACTCTGATTTCATCAAAAACAACAAAATTGATGAAACCTATCCTTACATAGGCGTAGAGACCTCAGGAAAGCCTGAAATTTTTGGCACGGCAGATGAAGTTCTTTCGTTGAGTAAGAAAATAAACATGATAGAACCTATTCTGAACCTTCCACACTATCATTCAAGGGAAAACGGAAAACTCATAGATGTTAGTTCGTTCAACGAAATAATTAACATGTTTAGTGAGTATTCAAAGGGTGATGTATATCTGGAATTTGCGGGAGTTGAATACGGAGATTCCAGGGAAAGGAAACTTACTGCCATAAAACATGGGGATCTGAAGTTTGAAACAATGGCAGAAGCGTTGATGAGTAGGGAAGAAGACTTTACAATAATTTCCTGTTCACCATTATTGGAACACGATGCACAGTATATGGAGGTTATTTTTGCAAGAAACTATTCCAGGCATGTTCAAAGAAAGAAGAAATGAGGTGATGATTCAATGAGAGAATATCCGGTAAAAAAAGGGTTATCGACTAAGACGGATAGGATTAAAGAGATAGTGGAAAAATATGGAAAGAATGTGAAAGTTGATGGGAATACCATAATATTCTCAATGGATGGGTTGAAATCGGTCAAAGTTATATGCGGTGAAAAAACCCTTAACATCGAAACAGAAACAGATAACACTTATGAAAATCCAGAAAATGCAATAAAGATTTACAACAACTTCCTTTTTGAAGCAACAGGATTTGATTCTAAGGAACGAAAAAAAAGATTGTCTAAAATCTAATTTAGGATTTGTATTTTATTTTACTTGAAGGCCTGAAAACAAATTTTTCCTTTGCAGGAACCTTAATCTGTTCTCCTCTCCTGTCTTTGCTTGGGTTTCTGGCAATCCTTGCTTTCTGTGTTCTCCTCTCAAATATTCCGAAACCCGCCAGGTTTATTTTCTCCTTTTTGTCCACCTGCTCAACAACGGTATCCAGGAATTCCTTTATTATCTCCCTAGCTACCTTCTGTGTCTGGCCTGTCTTTTTGGCAACCTCTTTCGAAAGATCGCTTATTCCTACCATGTTTATCAATATGAAATAGATATTCGACTATTAAAATATTTTTATTTTGTTATAGGATGCCACTTTAATTTACAGGTTTACCAGATATAGTAATCATTTTATAAAACGAACCACTTTTATATCTTTAGAATGAAAAAGAAAATGAATCTTGAAAATCTATACTCCCTGTTATTTGATATATACGGGGATCTTAAATGGTGGCCTGCTGAAACCGAGGAAGAAGTGGTAATAGGTGCTATTCTAACCCAGAATACAACCTGGAGAAATGTTGAAAAGGCAATTGATAACTTAAAAGATAAAGGTATCTGCTCACTAAAAGGTATTCTTTTTTCCGAAAAGGATATTGTAAAAAAAGCAATCAGAAGTGCAGGGTTTTACAACCAGAAATACACATATCTTAAAAATATAAGTGATGCCATAGTCCGGGAAGGAGGAATTGAAATTCTTAAAAATTACAGTACAGATGATCTGCACAAATTTTTTTCCTCCATAAAGGGGGTTGGAAAAGAGACCGAAGATTCAATAATTCTCTATGTTTTTGAAAGGAAGGCATTTGTCGATGACAAGTATACAAGAAGGATTTTTTCCAGACTAGGAATTACCCATACTGAAGGAAAGAAACTTCCAGACCATGTTATAGAATGTGCAGAGAGGGAATTCAATGTTGAACAGTTAAAAAACTTACACGCAATGATAGTCTATTTGGGAAAGGACATATGCAAATCAAAGCCTGACTGTAACAGATGCCCTCTTAAAAATGATTGTGAAACCGGAATAAATAACTTATTGAAATGATTTTATATTTCCATAACCGATCAGATGCCATCTGTTATTTATCCTTCTACCAATTGCAATCCTTTCATCCTCAAAAGCGGCTACGGGATATTTCAATTGAAATTCAACAACACCATCCCTTGAGTTGGTGACCATGCCTATTGTATTTGCTGTCCCAACTGTCAGCATCAGAGTTTCCTTTGATTTAAGAGGTTCAACCTTCTTACTTTCCAGTGAACCAACTGTTCTTTTTAAAAGATGAGCTTCAACAACAAGCGAGAAAACTGTTGGCAATACTTTACCAGCTTTTCCAAGAACCCTCCCCGTGAGTGAATCGTTTTTTGTAAGGTAAGGATCAAGTTTTGTTCCCACAGCTGAAAGGCCACCTGGGTAAATCACATCGTAAGAACTTGTGCCTGCCATCAATGATGTGACCTCCGTTACAACGTTCTCCCATACAGTTTTACTGTTCTTTGTCAATTGCAGTCCTGGAGATATTTCTATTTCGTCCCCTACAGCAAGACTGCCACTCACAAGTGATCCTCCTATGACCCCTCCATTTATCTTTTCCGGAACTACCCCCGGTTTGTTCACATCAAATGACCTTGCAATATTCATCAGAGTGTTTGAATTTTTGTCCCTTTTGCTGCTTGGTATAAATTTCTCAATGGCCTCGAAAACCTTGTCAATGTTCCTGTTGTGATAAGCACTTACCGGGATAACAGGTGCATTCTCTGCAATTGTTCCCTTAACAAAATTTTTTATCTCCTTGTAATTCTCAATTGCCCTTTCCCTTGTGACCAGATCGATCTTATTCTGAATGATGATTATGTTCTTTATATCCATGATTTCTATTGCTGTCATATGCTCAATTGTCTGTGGTTGAGGGCATTTCTCATTTGCTGCCACCACAAGAAGTGCTCCATTCATGAGTGCTGAACCAGAAAGCATTGTGGCCATCAATGTTTCATGACCTGGGGCATCAACTATTGATATTACCCTGCTAAGTTCACAGCAATCAGAGAATGTGTTTGTATACCTTACTGTACCATTTTTGTCATAACATTTGTAAATAGGGGTATCGGCATACCCAAGTTTTATGGAAATTCCTCTCTTTATTTCCTCAGAATGAACATCAGTCTTTTTGCCAGTTAAGGCCTTTGTAAGAGTGCTTTTTCCATGATCAACATGGCCAACCATTCCAATATTGACTTCCGGCTGAGGTAGTTTCTGACTCATTTTTGCTCTTCAGACTCCTTTGGTTCCTCCAGAGGCGTTGGACCATACTGTGTTATGACGCAGTTAATCTGTGAAATATCTTCACCAAGAATGTTACCTCTGAATGTTACCCTTTTCCTCAAACCTTTTTTTCCCCTTTCCCCTGATGAATATTTTACAAGGATTCTCTTCTTTCCCTGCATTGGAAGGTCTTTTTTCATTGGAAAACCATCCACAGATGATCCACCAGTGATCTTAAGTTTGTATCCAGGAATCTCAAAAAAGATACCATCTATCTCGTCTCCTATTGATAACCTGTTTAACAATTTCATATTTTCTGGCTTAACTTCTTTTTTATAAGTTTTCCCAGTCTTCCTATCTGCAATTACAGCTACTGAAACGCCTTTTGCCATATATTCACCTGAATATCGTCCGTAATGTATATTATGATATAAACATATCAGTAAATCACACAATTAAAACAAAACACATTCAGTATGAGTGAGCCGATCTTTTTAATAGTATGGATTGTGTATTCGATCTTTTAGTAACTGTGGACTTAATATCTCGGAACACCTTGATACTTACATCCCAGCCCTATCAAGCTCCTCTTTTAGGAGGGATCTAATAACGATGTCTCTTTTCAGGGGCGGCTTCAAGCTTAGATGCTTTCAGCTTTTATCCGCGTATGGCGTGGCTACTCGACAATGCCCTGCCGGACAATCGATAAACCAGAAGCCACGAACCCCCGTTCCTCTCGTACTAAAGGCTCCTTCCCTTCAGACATCGAACACCCCCACGGAGAAGCAACCCTACTGTCTCGCGACGTAGTGAACCCATCTCAGGATCCCTTTTAATGGGCGAACAGCCCCACCCTTGGCACCTTGTTCAGCACCAGGATAGGAACAGACGACATCGAAGTAGCAAACCCTCGGGTCGATATGAACTCTTGCCGAGGACAACTCAGTTATCCCTGGGGTAACTTCTCTCTTATCACCCGCCCTCATCAAGAGGGGACAGGGTGGTTCGCTAGACCCTGCTTTCGCATCTGCGTTCCTTATTGCCCGGAACACAGTCAAGCTGACTTTTGCTCTTACACTCTACGGAGGATTTCTGACCCTCCTGAGTCAACCTTTGGGGGCCCCTGTTTGATTCTCAGGGGCGTGGCGCCCCACCCAAACTGCCCACCTATAGTTGTCCTCTATTAAAGTTAGTAACGCAGTTTTCAAAGGGAAGTGTTTCATTGTCGCCTCCGCTCAAGCCAAAACCTGAGTATCGACAGCTCCTTCCTACACTACGCATTAAAAACCGTATTACAGCTACAGGCTGCAGTAAAGCTCCACGGGGACTTCGCTTTCACGTGGGAGATACTGGATTGTGCACCAGTGCATCAATTTCACGGGGCTGAACGCGGGGACAGTGGGACTCTCGTTGAACCTTCATGCAAGCCGCCAATTAAGCGGCTAGGTATTACGCTACCTTAAGAGGGTCATAGTTACCCCCGCCGTTTATCGGCCCTTCTTTCCCTTGAACGGGACTTTCAGGTACCGACACTGGGCAGGTTTCGGCCGTTATACACATCCTTTCGAACTAGCAACGACCTGTGTTTTTGGTAAACAGTCGGGGTCCCCTTGCCACTGCGACCTGTCCTTTCCCAGAACAGGCACTCCTTCTACCGAAGATACGGAGCTATTTGGCCGAGTTCCCTCGCGTCCATTATTCCCAAACGCCTTGAGTTTTTCACTCAGGGGCACCTGTGTCGGTTCTTGGTACGATCTCAAGCTTGACCCTTATGGCTTTTCACAGGATCCAGGAATTGATAAAAGTCCCATAAGGAACCTCATGACATTTCATCAACTTTACGTCATTACAACTCTCCATTGACTTATTGTCACAAATACACAGGCAAATGTATTTTATCTATCCCGAACCTTACCACAAGGCAAAACACCTGAGGTTACGGAATATTAACCGTATTCCCATTCGGTCATTTCCTGTTAGGAATAACCTTAGGATCGACTAACCCTCGGCTGACGAACATTGCCAAGGAACCCTTAGCCCTTTCGGCGGAATTGATTCTCACAATTCTTTACTGCTACTTTTCCCAAGATCCGCGATACCATTCGGTCCATTCCTCCTCTCGAAGAAACTTCTGTCCAAATGGCACGCCCCCCTACCAGATCACCTTTCGGTGCTCGAAGGTCTCGGTAATTGACTTTAGCCCCTTCCATCTTCGAGGCATATAGCCTCGGTGAGTGAGCTGTTACGCACTCTTTAAAGGATGGCTGCTTCTAAGCCTACCTCCACACTGTCTTAGGCCATAAACCTCTTTGATTTGCACTTAGTCAATTTTAGGGACCTTAACCCTCGTCTAGGATGTTCCCTTCACGGGTACAGAGCTTATCCCTGCACCCTAGCACCCTGCTTCTACGATTTTGACAAGTTCGGAGTTCAGTAAGTCGGCGCAAGATTTCTCCTGCTAACCAACTATTTGGTCGCTCTACCTCGCCAAAAATCTCTGCAGAGGTCTACCTGCGGGTAGTATCGGGGGGAACCCGCTATTACCGGCCTAGATTAGCCTTTAACCCCTACACCCAAGTTATCCAAACGATTTGCACATCAGAACTGGTTAGGTCCTCCACCAAGTTTTCACTTAGCTTCAACCGACTCAGGCGTAGATCGACCGGATTCGGGTCTTCCTCGAATGACTAAACGCATTTATTACGCGATGCCTCCATTTCTGTGCGCATACTTGCTTTCGCTACGGCTACCACTCATAAGTGTTAACCTCGCCATTCGACGAAACTCCCTGGGCCGTTCTTCAACACGGACAATAGAACACCGCTCCCCTTTCGGTTCACCGCTTTAGTGCCCTATAAGTTTATCACTGCCTGGTTTCAGGTACTTTTCACTACCCTTCCGGGTTGCTTTTCAGTTTTCCCTCACGGTACTTGTTCGCTATCGGATTTGAGGAGTATTTAAGGTTGGATGTTGATGCCACCCACATTCCCGCGCGAATAACGACGCACGGTACTCTGGAAAAATCCCTCGTCGCCTTTTTTCTTGCCTCTACAGGGCTATCACCTTCTTTGGCCAGACTTTCCAGAATGTTCGAGTTGGAAAACTAGGCTTTGAGGATTCTCCTAACACCACACATACCCTTCTTTATCAGAAGGGAATTCGGTTTGCCTTATACCGCTTTCGATCGCCTTTACTAACGGTATCTCTATTGATTTCTTTTCCTTCAGGTACTAAGATGTTTCAATTCCCTGAGTTCCCTCTCCTTCCGGAGTGCTAATGCAGGAAGTCCCATTCGGACATTCACGGATCAAGGGCTCCTTGCGCCTCCCCGTGACATTTCGCAGCTTGGCACGTCCTTCATCGGCTCTCAAACCAAACCATCCCCCAGACAGTTTAGCAGTTACACAATCCATTTTACTTTATTACAGATCGGCGTCATAAATCCTTTCAAGGATCTCATACCCTTCCCCTATAACCTTAGTTAAAGGGTGCATTAAATGTGCGTATCACTCGTATTAATAAGTGAGATATTAATCTTTTGTTAACTGTAAAACATTTCCTTCAATAAAACATATTTAAATTATTTGTGTGGCATTAATGTTTATGAAGAAGGGGATTAGGATACTGGGCATTGATGATGGCCCTTTCTCCCGTAACAACAATCGAAATACAGTTCTCATCGGAGTCCTTTTCAGACAAAATATAATAGAAAAAGTCCTGATAGATTTAATAAAAGTGGATGGTGACGATTCTACTGATAAAATAATAACAATGATAAATGAAGCTTCCAACTGCGATGTTGTTATGCTCCAAGGTGTTACGTTTGCAGGATTTAACATAGTGGATATACATGCTGTTACAGAAAAAACAGGAAAAAAAGTATTTTCAGTTATTACAAGGAAACCTGATATTGAAAGTATGATAAACGCTCTAAAGAAACATAATATGAAGAATAAAATTGATCTTCTTAAACAAATTCCCTTAAAGGAAGTAACTGTGTTGGAGAGAACTTATTATATCAACTCAGAAAATATTAGTGATAATTTTATCAAGGAGGTTATGAATATCTGCGTAAAAAATGGTATAAGACCAGAGCCATTAAGGCTTGCTGATCTGATTGGAAAAGGATTTAAAAAAATTTATTCTCTGTAGAATGAGAATTCTAGTTCATCCCTCGCCTGGGATGTCAGCTCCTTAATTTTTGGTTCCACCTCATCCAGCTTATCCTCCTCCACTGGGATATATTTCATCCTCCCCTTGGACATATGATAGGACCCAGGGCAAAGCATACCCTCTTTGACAAGGATTGCATCAGCCTTTAATGTAAGAATCCCAGCCATCGCTCTTTCTTTACCCTGAAATGGTGAACCATAACCTGGGTTCTCATAGTATTTCTTTTCTCCTGTTTCTGTATCTATTGAAACGATTGTGTTACCATACTCCAGAGGCATTAACTCATTCTCATCATCAACTACTGCTATGACTTTCATAAAGTAATTATTCAAATCTCTTTTATTAACTTTATTAATTTATTAATGGATGTCCTCTGGTGAAATTTCTCTACATAATGATGCACGATATAAGGGCGAATAACAATCCAGTCTTTAAATTCTCTAATGAAAATGGGTACAAAGTTGCACCCGTTGTTTTGATAGATTCTAAAATGGAAAATGGAGGAGGGGCCCTTCGAACCTGGATGAAAAAGTCATTGTTACTTTTAAGAAAAGATTTGAAGACTGATGCCATACCATTTCTTCAATTTAATGGTGAGACACTTCATTGGATTATGAGAAAAGTGAAAGAAAATGACTTTGATGGTGTCTTGATTCAGCACATCCCTTATAAAAAAATTGAATTTATGATCCAACAACTAAAAATGGAACTCTCTGAACTTGGTAAAAAATTAATAGATTTTCCCCCCAACAATATAATGGATATGAACGAATTTGAAAACAAAAAGATAAATTTTGGATCCTTCAACAGCTTTTTTCAATCAATTGAAAATAAGGTTTTTTCTGAAGATTTTTCAGGTGAGTTACCAGAAATTATTCCCCTTGATTATTTGTATAATTTAGACTTTTCTGATTGGGAAAGGAAAATTCTTAAAAAATGGAGCGAACAAAGCAATAAATATGAAGATTTGACAAATTTTATAATAAAAAATTCAACAGGTTATCGTAAAAATTTTGATTTCAGCAGACTTTCTCCATATATACGTGGGGGTAATATCAACATAAGAAAATTGTGGAACGACCTGGTAGAAAATGACAGGAAAGGTTCCTACGAATTCAGAAGACAACTAGCTTGGAGGGATTTTTATTATGCATCTTATTTTAGAAGACCACAAAGTGCTGTTGAACCAATAGATGAGAGATTTAAAAACTTTAAATGGGAGACAAACAGTTCTTACTTTGACAGATGGAGAGCTGGAGAAACTGGATTTCCAATAATAGATGCTGCAATGCATCAATTATGGGAGGAGGGCTGGATGGATAATAAGAAGAGAATGCTTGTGTCCGACTTCCTTGTCAAAATATACAGAATAAACTGGAAAATGGGAGCGGAATGGTTTATGGACACACTTGTAGATGCAGATGATGCCTCCAATTATGGTTCTTGGCAATGGATTTCAGGAACAGGTGATTTTTCCTGGAAATTTTATCGCATCTTCAACCCAGTGAAACACTCAACAGATCCATCCAACCTAGAATATATTAAAAAATGGAAAGCGTCAATTGAAGTTGATCAAAAAAATATAGAATTTTATACTGATAGAAGAGGTCAGTCTCTGAGATTATACAATGGGATTCAGTAGTACTCTTTTAATGTTACATCATATTTATCAATGAATATTCCAGATCCGTTTTCCACATGACCTATCTCCTGTAGTTTTGTTCTTGTTCTCAAAGTGGCAACCAGATCAGATTTGCTTTCCTCGTCTATCACTATAACAAAACCGGTTCCCATGTTAAATGTTGTGTACATCTCTTCATATGTTAGTGACCCCAACTCACGAAGCTTTTCAAAAACATTCTGGGGTGTAACCGGCTTATCTATTACATACTTCATGTCCTTCATTCTTACAATGTTTTTAAACCCACCCCCCGTAATATTTGCCATTCCCTTTATGTTCACGATTCCTATTATATCCAAAATTTCTCTAACATATATGCGTGTGGGTTCAAGAAGGACACTGGATACACTTTTGTTATCTCCCGGAAATTTGTCCTCGTAAGAAATATTGTTATCCTTTATTATCCTTCTAACAGTGGTGAACCCGTTTGAATGAAGTCCACTGCTCTGAAGACTGAATATAAGATCTCCTTCCTTTATGTTTTCGCCAGTTATCATCTGATTTTTATGAACAATACCAATCACTGTGCCTGAAACGTCAACATGATTTGTCAAATCTGGAACAAGTGCTGTTTCACCTCCAATTATTGATATGTTTGACATCTGGGCACCCACATTGAAACTTACCCCAAGTGATTTGGCAAGTGCTGGATCCGGATCTTTTAGATTAATGTAATCAACCATTGCTATGGGTTCAGCTCCAACGGTTATTGTATCGTTAACGTTCATTGCAACACAATCAATACCAATCCCTTCCCATTTTCCGGTTTCCTCTGCAATAATTGTTTTTGTTCCAACACCATCAGTGTTCATTGCAATGGCTACATTCCCCATGTCTATGAGGGATGTGAAACTTCCCGGTATACCCAGAACTTTAAAATCTTCCCTCCTGTATCTTATCTGTCTTAGAAATGAATTCACAAACTCCCCTATTTTTGCCCTGTTGATGAGTTTGTTATTATCGCTGACCATTTATCCATATTGCTTTAAATAATAAAAATATATCAGATTATTATTCAATACAATTTATTTATTCAGGAGTGAGATTACATTTGCCTCCATCAGTTTAGTGCCCTTAATCAATACCGATTCGTCTATTGAAAACGTTGGAGAATGATTTGCTCCGGTATACTTATCACCAACTTTCCTCACTCCCAGAAAATAGTATGCACCTGGCACTTTTTCAGTATAATAGGCAAAATCCTCGCCCCCCATGTCGGGTTGTGGAAATATGACTGATTCATTACCCATCAATTTTTTCGCATTTTCTTCAATAATCCCAGATACCAGTTCGCTATTCTTCAGTACGGGATATCCATATTCATAGCTGAAAGAGAAATCCACATTGAACCATTTTGCGATGCTTTCTGCAAGGTTCTGTAGAGAATTTTTAATTCTTTCCTGAGTTTCTTTGGAAAACGTTCTTACGGTACCATCCAGTAAAGTACTTGATGAGAGTATGTTGTACCTATCACCAGAATTAAATTTTCCAACAGTTATAACTGCAGATTCATATGGTGAGACAAATCTTGAAATTATATTCTGAAGCTGAACAACATATGTGCTGCCTGCTATTAGAGTGTCAGAACCCTTGTGTGGATATGCCCCATGACCACCCTGACTTTTAAAATTAATTATGAATCTATCGGCGTTTGCCATGCATATGTTTTTAAAAACTGCCACCTTTCCGGCTTCATAATTTGCCATTACATGCTGACCAATCACGTAATCAACAGATTTCAAGCCCCCTTCCCTGATTATTGAGATTGCTCCTCCTGGTGGCTGTTCCTCTGCCCTCTGAAATATCAACCTTACAGTACCATTAAAATTCCTATTTTCTGATGTAAAAATTTTTGCTAATCCAAGAAGCATGGACATATGTGCATCATGTCCACAGGCATGCATTATGCCTTCGTTTTTTGAAGAAAATTCTGTATCGTTCTCCTCAGTAACCGGCAATCCATCCATATCTGCTCTAACAGCTACAGTCTTTCCGGGACTGCTACCCTTAATATCACATATCAAGCCACCATCTTTTATCTCATTGTATGAAAGTCCCATTTTTTCCAGTTCTTCCTTTATCCTTCCTAAAGTTCTTTCCTCTTTAAAACTCAGCTCCGGATACTGGTGAAACTCACGGCGCATTGATATTATGTATTTTTCAAGATCAGATGAACTTTCCATGATTTGATAACAGCTGACTTCTATAAAAATCAATGTCTTCTTTTTATTGCCTCTTGGTATGTTTTTTCTAAGGTTTCAATAATTTTATCCCCACTGAATTTCAATATACTTTCCCTGCAACCCTTTATCTCAGATGGACTTTTTTCCATTGCCATAACTTCTTTGCATTTATTAATAATTTCATCTGCCGTATCATACATGTAAACATATGGATTGTCTTCAAGCTCCACTCCTACTCCCTGCTTTCTGTAGGTGATCACTGGAGTGCCACATAACAGGGACTCAAACGGAATCAGTCCAAGTGCCTCATAATTAAATAGAAAAAGAGTTGCCCTCGCTTCTGAATACATTTTAATTAAATTTTCCTGTTCCAGATATCCGAGGTTTTCAAACCCCTCGATTTTGTAAGAGCCAAAAACCTTTACTTTTATTTTTTCACTTTTTAATCTTGTTAGTATTTCCTTTGCCATGATATCCTTTTCAATGCTGGCAGTTGGAACGAGAATGAATTTTTCAGTATTGTTTTTAGACATAGGCACAAATCTATTTTCATTTATATAGATGAGTGTGGATGCAACTGGAATTTCATAGAAATACTGAAAAAGTATTTTTGTCCATTTCGAATTTGAGAATATTAGATCGTGGGCACTGAACCTTGAATACTCAATGAATTTAATAAAAGGATAAAAAACAGGAGCAATAAAGTGAATTACCCCACTAAGAGATGATTTTTTTTGCATTGATAAAAATCCATTTTCATGAAGTTCCATAACAAGGACACTGTTAATCATTTTTTTGTTTTTTGTGAAAAATGGAATTGAATGACACTCATTTGATATATTGACTGCCAGATCATACCCATTCCTATCCAATATATTTGCCAATTTTCTGGATATTTTGTTTGATAATTGATACCTTACCGCAAAACCAAGTCCCTCTTTTATTTTTTCTTTATCCTTCTTTATGTAAACAAGGTTTGCCTTTTTTATGATTTTTGATACTTCTGGAAGGATGCCCTCCCATACATGATAACATAAAATATCCACTGAATGCCTTGACGAAAGTACCTCTGCAATTTCCAAAGCCATTCTATTTCCTGAAATTTTTTCAATAACAGGTATAATAATTGCGATTTTCATAATCTAAAATAATGTTCTCCAACGGGCATGCTTCCGTTTGAATGATAAGCCACTTCATCCTTTGATACTGCAATTAATCCCGCAAGATCTTCTTTGAAAAATTGTATTTCCTCTTCCAGAACGTCCTTCAATTTTCCCTTTCCAATTCTTTCATGTACCCTGAAACAAAGTAATCTTTTAGCTATGGATTCTCCGTGCCCAGTTGCTACCACTGCCCCTTTTTCACCACAATATATCCCTGCCCCATTAATAGGAACGTCCCCAATTCTTCCCCTCATCATTGGGGAGGCACCTCCTGTGGATACGGCAGCAGCAAAACTTCCATTAATTCTAGCAACTGCACCTACTGTGTCATGCCCCATACTCACAATTCCGTTTTCAATCAGATTTTTCAATTTTAACATTTCATCACTTAAATCTCCATTCATTGCATTTAAAAGTTCTTCTCTTCTCTTTCTTGCTCTATCAGTCACAGGATCATAATATTCAAATCCAAGCTTTCTAGCAAATGATGTTGCACCGTCCCCTACAAGAAGAATATGGGGTGTTATTTCCATAACTTTTCGTGCCACCTTAATAGGATTCTTCACGTACTCTATTGCGCCAACCGCACCAAACTTTCCTGAATAGCTAATTGCTGCATCCATCTGTATTGATCCATCTACTCTCATTACAGAGCCTGTACCAGCATTAAATCTTGGATCATCTTCAAGAAAAGAAACAGCACTTTCTACAGAATCAATAGGTGATTTGGAAACGGAATTTTTGCAAAAATCTTCCATGCTGATGCTTTCTGAATTTTTCCTTCCTACACCACCATGGACAACTATGACATTTTCCATAAAAGGGTATATTTGAGTTTGCTTATAAATTTACACAATTATCAATATGACAGGTAAAGAACATATCAAAAAACTAATTATCTGTGACATAATTACGGTTTAAGGGGCTCGTAGTCTAGTGGTATGATGTCTCCCTGACACGGAGGAGGTCACCGGTTCGAATCCGGTCGGGCCCATTCTATATAGGGTTTGGTTTTTTAAAATAATTAGAGAAATAAAGGTTTTTTAAACCATAATTTGGTATATGTATTCCCATTTTTTAACCCCTCTATTTACATTAACATACAGAGATTTGCAATATAATGATATTTGAATAATAATTTTCACCTTCTTTTGCCTAATCTTTGATTAAAATCTGCGAGAACAAGATAGTATCCCAAATCTTGTGTAAGAACAAATGAAATAACTCCATCAACAATGGATAAATTTCATGAAACATAAAAGGATGCCTCCTAAGAACAACCCAAGGAGGCAATGAATAATGGAAGAGTTTGATAAAAAGATAT
>NZ_JBLSDG010000014.1:0-36631 GCF_052315375.1 Caldiplasma sukawensis | reverse complement strand
TTATCTATCTCATTTCTATCCTGCACTCTCACATGTGTTTCAAAGTTTCCTGATGCATGCACTGTGCATAGCTGGAAATCAGCTCTTGGATATATCTGCCTTACCTCTTCCTCTATTCCAGGTAATCCGTCTGCTATGAACAGTAATGGTTCCTCAACACCTCTTTCATTTAGATCAATGAGAACATTCCTGTATGCAACATGATTCTCCACAGGATTCATGTAGAATCCAAGTATCTCATAATTACCAGATTCCCTTATACCCATTGCAAATATGACACATTCCTTTTCAACAGTATCCCTTCTCAGGGAGAAGGACATTGCATCCATGAAGACTGCAATGTATCTCTTACCAGGTGGCCCTAATTTCCATGTGTTGATTTATGAGATGGTTATGTCTGTGATCCTTTATATTGTTGACTTGCTGTACCTGTTATAAAAATGTTCTTAAAGTATTTCTAACATCTTCCTTGTGGATGCTTTCTTTGAGTACATGGATAAGAAAAGATCATCAATACCAGCATTCCTCTGGTATTTCTCAAATAGATCTGTCCGGAATTCATTATCTCGATCCCTTGGAATCTTCAGATCATTGATCTTTCCGAATATTGCCCCAGAACCCCTTCCATAATATCTATTCCTCGAGCCTTCATTCTCTTCAAGGGATGCATGAATCTTTACATTCATTATGGATTCTTTGAATTATTTCATCGTCTTCCTGACAATTTGCTATATCTTTTCATCAAACTCCTCCATTATTCATTGCCTCCTTTGGTTGTTCTTAAGAGGCATTCTTTTATGTTTCATGAAATTTTTCCATTGTTGATGGCTTTATTTCATTTGTTCTTACACAACGTTCGGGATACTATCGATATACAGAAGAAATAGCATGATATTCTACACACTTTACAGCTTCTGGTCAAAAGGAAGGAATAGAACTGGACGTTTCGTAATTTCCTCAGCAGACTCTATGGCCTGATGAAATGCAAATCTTCTCCTATCAGATGCGCTCCGTGTTCTTGGCGCTTTCTTTATGAACTCTAGCAAATCGTTAGCGTTTGCACGTTAAAATTCCCTGCCAAGCTCCGCTATGATAATTTTCGAGGTGGGTTCAGTCATCATTTAGTGAGAGCAGATTTTTATATACAGTTCCAGAGCCTTTTGATGATCTAAAATAATTCATAAAAAGCGTATATCAAAATATAAATATATTTGGCATTCATACAAACATATGACTGGTAATCAAACCTTGGAGTCAGTATTTGTCAACGATGAATATCGTATATATGTTCACGGCCCGGTAATTGGGTTCGGTCCGATGGGTCGCTACAACAGGATCAACGACGAAATAATTTTCGAGAACACAGACAAAGTACCTGTTGCCACGGTAAGAAGCACAGATCCTAGGACAAAACACCTTGAAAAGAACATAGCACTCTTTACGCCTGATGGAAGTGTCATACTTTCCATGGGTATTACCAGTACCTATGGTTTTTTACCTAAGGTTCATTTTTATGTGAATGATGAGAATGGCAAGGAATATGCAACAGTCAAGTTTGACAGTCACCAGATGGCGTCAGTAATTTCTGACAATAATTTAACGGTTCATGCCTCATCCTTCGGTCATTTGAAATCATTTAACAGTGGCGCGAATTTTTTTTCTAACGATGAAGTGATTGCAACAGTTGCTTTAAATAAAACTGGAGTTACCACTTTTGACGGATATCTTTTGAAGATTAATCGGATGGACTTGATCAAATATCTTATACCATGCGTGATTGTGTACCTTCAGACTTATGGCTTACCATCTACTGGCCAGTGAAATAAAGACTGAAACAAAGGCAAAGAGGGAGATTAAAATAATGGATATACCAATCCCGACGAATGACTAAAGAATAAATAACAAGAAAAAATCTCCATCGGCGGATAGGTGGCAGAGAGGTCATGCGTGGGACTGCAGATCCCATTTACTAGGGTTCAAATCCCTACCTATCCTCTGGGTTTTGATTTCAAAAATATTCAAATACTTCCTTTCTATATATATCTCATGCATCCGAAGACAAGGCACAGGAAGCTTTTAGAGAATGTGAAAGTCAGAAGATGGTATGAAAATCTGGAGGCAAAATCCACTGTAACTGCAGGGGTTTATTTAAGAAATCTTGGCTTATGGCTTGAATATCTGAATAAGGATCCAGATAGCCTCATTGAATTTGTGAAAAGCGATTTTGAGGAATTTAAAGGGCAGGTCTCTGATCAGATAAGGAAGATGGAGCGGGAAGGAATTCATGGAGCTTCCATCTCCACATCAATAAAGCCTATGATATCATTCCTTAAATTTCATAATATCGTCGTGAGACTCAATCTGAACATAAAGAATGAAAACAGGAATCTCAATGCTGAAAAGGAGACAATACCTGAAAAATATCAGTTGAGATCAATCCTTCTCAAAGCCACAAAGAGGGAAAGGGTTGCTATATCGTTAATGGCTTTCTCTGGACTGAGGCCTGAGGTTCTGGGAAACGAAGATGGGACAGATGGACTGAGACTTGGTGATATCCCAGACCTCACATGGAATGGAGATTTTGATATCAGGGTTCCAGCAAGAATTGATGTGAGGGCGGAGTTATCGAAGACAAGACTTCCATATTTCACATTCCTGGGAAAGGAGGGATGTGATTATTTGCTTGACTATCTAAGAAGCAGAAAAAATAACGGGGAGAATCTGACCCCCCAGTCCCCTGTCATACTCCCTGAGAATGAGAAATCATATCGGGAAAATCCATCTGAGTTCCTGAGGACAAATCTAATCGGAAGGAGGATAAAGAAGGCAATTAGCAAGGCTGAATTTGAATGGCGACCTTATATCTTCAGGGCCTATTTTGGAACGAATCTGGATAGTGCAGAGGCTAAGGGTCTTATCTCGCATCCTCAGAGGCAATTCATAATGGGGCATAAGGGCGATATTGAGGAGGCATACACAAAGAGGAGATCAGAAGTTAAGGTCGATGAGATCAGGGATGCTTATGCAAAATGCCTCCCATTCTTGGAAACCGAAAAGAAAGAAGTCTCAGAGGATGATCTGGAGAAGAAATTCAGAAAACAACTACTACTGATGGCAGGGTTCACAGAGGAAGAAATTAAAGAAAAAAACATGCTGACCATGACCGCAGAGGAGATTACAAAATTAGCCCGTGAGAAACTGTTCGGTGCAATCAGCAGGGTGAACATACAGGATCAGATCAAAAAGGACAGGGAGGAGATGACTAAGACCCATAAGCAAAAAGTAGTGCCTATTGATCTTGTAGAAGAATATATAAATAACGGGTTTGTTGTAAAAATGGCACTGGGGAATGACAAGGCTATTGTTGAACTGCCTTAGTTTTTTCAGTTATTATTTCCTCAATTTTTCTCCACAGTAGTAATATTTCGTCATCCTTACATTCATTTTCCTGTGCTATTTTGACCATATTAATGAATTCTTCATTGTCATGATACCATTTGTTATGAAGGTAGTCATCGTAGGCTTCCTCATACTCCTTCAATCTCCATGATGTAAAATCGGGGTCAGGTTGCATGTCTGTTCTCTCATAGACCCAATAGCCGTCACTGCCTTTAAATTTCCTGAACTCTGGCATTTTGTCTATGTAGCGATCCTGAAACCTGTTCAGCTGGTATTTAAGATGGAATTTTTTATTTACCGCATTTACAAGTTCGTATTCGGGTATTACGCATGTATCGAAGCATTGAGTGTAATAAAGAATGAAATCCCTGACTTTATTATAATTCCTCACAGATAATGATCTAATAAAACTATTTAAGCATTTAATCTGTATTTAATATTCATTCAATCGAATAAAATCATACTTTTTCCTTTCGGTGTTATATTTACCATCTTATGAATTAATAGTTGGGATTAGAATGGAAATGGATCTGAAGGCCCTAAAATTTAAAAGAAAATTGAGCAGAAGCAGAGAGAACTCTGCCATATCAGTGGCAGTACCGAAACTTTTTTTGGAACTCATGAAGGCTGAAAACTGCGAGTATGTGTTGGTCAGCATAGAGGATCAGGATCATTTAAGAATGGAGGTAGTGAGGAAATGATCGACCTGACCCCACTCAGAGAAATTGCCAGGAACGACCCTGAACTCAGGAGGATCATTGAGGCGGAGCCGATGCAGATAAGTGAGCAGGAGTTCATTTCAAAATTAGGTTTGTTATGGAATTTGGCAAAGGAGGTTAAAAAATGAATAAAGAAGGAGACACTGGAAAGCTTCAGGTAAATAAGAACACAGAACTATTTAAGCATTCCGAAAAACCACTCAGATACAGCCAGGACAGTTTTGTTAAGGAGCTGATCGGCAAGAGAATACGTATCTGCCTCACAAATAATGAGATTTTTGAAGGCAATCTTAAGCAATTAGGGATGTATGATATTCTCATGTCTGTGGCGATTCAGGAAAAAATAATCATCTCAGGAAAGGAGATGATCAGGGATAGCCAGAAAGACAGGATTTTCATGAAATCTGCTATAATTTGGATTGAGGTGACCCAATGAAACCCATCTGTCCGAAGTGTGGTAAGAAATCTCTGACATTTTATATCAGAGGACAGAACAGGCAATACATCCCTTCAGGATATTATTGTTCAGGATGCGAATCAATAGTGAAGCCTATGAAATCGGATCCACCGAAGGTATTTAGGATGGACATCAGGGATTATCTCAATGAAACAAACGAAAAATTCGATCTGATTTTAGCGGATCCGCCATGGACTTATAACACTGAAGCAACCCGGGAATCTGACAGGATATCGAACCACTACCATCAGATGACCACTCAGGAAATCTGTGATTTGCCTGTTAATAATATAATATCAAAAGATGCCTATCTGTTATTGTGGGTAACATCTCCGAAATTGGAAGAAGGTATGAGAGTTATCAGAGATTGGGGTTTTAGGTATGTCACTCAGATGGTATGGGACAAAGAGTTAATGGGCCTAGGCCACGTTGTTAGGCAACAACATGAAATCCTACTTATCGGCAGAAAAGGAAAGGTAAAGCAATCCATGAAGTTCCGATCAGTCATCCGTGAGAAGAGGACGGATCACTCACGGAAACCTGAAAAATCCTACGAAATAATCAATGCGATGTTCCCAGAAGCAAAGAAGATCGAACTGTTCGCACGATGGGTTTATCCAGGATGGACAGGAGTAGGAGATCAAGCTGAACCGAAACCCGATCATGGAATGCATGCAAAAATTCCAAAAAAGTGCATGCAAAATTTTGAAGTCGAGGTGATCTGAGATGACTGAACAATTCATGCTCAGAAGAGATAGAACATCAGAGATTTCTAAGGTGGAGGGGGGATGATTATGGAAGATGAGGAAATCTGTAAAAAACACAAAATACCCATGGTAAAAGAAGAATTTCCTGTGGAAATTCCTATCTACAACGATATGGGTGAAATAATCGGCAGTGAGGAAAAAATAGCAATCAGTTTCTTCTGCCGAGAATGTGAGTATGAAAAGAATTATCCATCGATTGACCCCCTTGACATGATGGATGAAGGAAGCGAAGCCTCCATCGAAATCAGCAGGAGAATATCCCAGTACAAAACAGCCCATCCAGACTTCAGACCTAAACAGGGATGGAATTTGATACGGGATATCATGGAATATCTCAAGAGCACAGATGCAGACGTTAACCCCAAGAAGTCCATGGCACTGTACCTGATATCCTCTGCACTCCATAACTGCCATTCAGCGAACAGCAAGGGTTCAATCAGGCCCAATTTGGGCTTCTGGTGGTCTGATCCATCGGGTGTGGGCAAAACTCCCATAAATGTTGCCGGAGTGGATGCATTTATTCCCACAGTATTCAAGGACTATCAGAGATTCGAAACAGGGACAGCGAAGGGGATAAGGAAGTCCATTGCAAAACTGTTCAGACCCCATGATGAGAACCGGTATCCTGTCCTGTTCACATGGGATGAAGCTCAGGACATTCTCTCCATGCTGAAACAGGATGCATTGGCTGATATCTATTCATTCTTCAATCAACTCCTGGATAACAGAATACAGAGATATACCACAGTGGCAAGGGGAGATGAAAGATATCCTCTGCTTTACACAACCATATGGATATCTGGCGTCCCCGAGATGCTGGAAAAAAGCAATAAAAACTTCTGGTTCGATGGCGCAGGAACACGGTTCCTGTTCGTAAAATCCAGGAACAACATAATACAGAGTATCAACAGGGAAGGGACATCCACAGAACACATGGATGCAATTGCAGACAAACTGAAGGAACTTCAGAAGATAAAATACGTGGAATACACAGACGGATACCTGGAGGCCTACAACCAATACAGAATGGACATACTGCAGAAGATTGCAAAAGTCCAGATGGACATTTCGGCATCCCAGGAAATTGAAAACTTCCCAATACTTTCAAAAGTAAAGTATCCTGTGCTTGTGTGGAAACTTGCAATAATACATGCGGCATCAAGAGGGAATTTCGATGGAGAACTTCTGGTCATGGACGGTGAAGATCTGGAAGAAGCAAAGAAGGATCTGGAGGAATACAATGTTAACATGCTGGATCAATTCAACTACTGGCTGGAGAAGTAAACGAAGGACGAAGAAATAAAAAGTTCACAGAGGATAATACATAAATTCAAGAAGCACATCGAAACTATATTGAAAAACGAGAAAAACAGGTATGAGCTGGTTAAAAAAATTGACAGTAAGGGTGATGTCCAATATACTGCAGAATTATCACCCAAGGGCTTATGGATCCAGGATCCAGTGCTACAGAGATACGCCAACATGATCGCAAAGTCATACAGGGATGCGATTGAGACTCTTGTAGGTCAAGGGTACCTGATTACGCAGGAGGCCGTATATAAGAAAGATGAGAAAAAGTCCGTGTACTCTAGTACAACATTCTATAAGTGGAAGGATCAAAATTAGTAAAATTAGAAAAATTAGTAAAATTAAAAAAATTAGTATTTTATTTATATGAAACTATTACACTATTCTACACTGACAAATTTTCTTATTTCTCTAATTTTCGAATTTTTCGAATTTTCTAACGGGCGGTTCAATGCAAGCCATGGGATCTGGAACAAACCTTGATCCTCTTCTGGAGCCTTATTTTCCCTATTTTCTGACGCTTCCATGTGTCTGTTCCAGATCTAGCGCTATTTAAGATGAGTCTGAAAAAAAAATTTTTTTTAAAATTTAAAAAAAATAGCGCAAGATATGGAACAACGTGCTGCCATATCACAGAAATAGGGAAATTAAAGGTTTTCTGGCACTTAGAAGTCTGTTCCAGATCTATTTTGTTTCGATCGTTTCATGGTTAACGGTCTTTAATACAAAGCAGAGGACAATCAAACCTTCTAATCTGGAACATGGCGCATGAAGACGTATTCAGATTTGAATGAAACCATAATACGTAAATTACCCCAAAAATGGATAGCCATCAATCGTTTTAAAATTGTTGAGGAATAAAATACAAAAAATTTCTAAAAAATTAGGCCTCCCTAAGAATAACTTTTCAATCTTGAATGTAAAATTTATACCTAAATGCAAGATAACCTTACTATGACTGAGAATACAAATAAAGGGGAAAAAAAGGAAAAAACGGAGTTTATGGAAGAATTCAAAAATTCCTTAGAAAATGAATTTAAAAAGTCAAATGAAGATAATTATAATGTTTACCTGCACAAAAATTTAAGATACAAACTTTCGTTTGAACCTGATGAGGATAAGAGAGGTGACAATTCTTTCCAAATCGATGTTCTTATTCTAGACAGAAATGAGATTCCATTGCTTGCCATTGAAATAAAGACTTATGATGAAGACACCCCAACAACTCATGATATTTTGGTATATTCTACGAAGGCACACAGGCATAAGGTTGTATACCCCTGGCTTAGATATGGACTTATTTGGTCTAATAGAAAACCAGTAACAGGAAAATTATTCAAAAATAATGAATTTTTAGATTTCTTTGGAGGAATTTCAAAGGAGGATATAACTTCAAAGGATGAGAGGTGGGAAAGATTTGTAGATTTAATTCTTCGACAACTTAGATTCGCCAATAGGCTGAGGGATTTATTTACAGAAAAGGATGAGGAGAAGTTGAGTTTTTATAGTTCAGAATGCTTATTTATAAATGAAAATGTGTAGTCTTAATAATGTCATTGTAAACCTGTAAATAATAAATCCTGAAATAACTACTCTGTACTTGAGATTACATCTGACATACAGTATTACGATGAAATGATGAAGATAGCGCATGCATATTGAATTATGCAACACGCCATATAGGTTCTTTATTCATTTTTTCCTGTGATCTCAATCATAACACTCTGTCGATGGTCTGGTAATGGAAGTCTGATCATTCGAATACTCACAGAGTTCAGCCATATTGTGTCTGGATACCGCGCTAATTTAGAAATTCCTCTAGACGCTTGAATTTGTCAGGAAACGAATCAAGTATCGATCTAAATAAAGACACCTCGTTGTGGAAGTTGTAGAGAGACTTATCTATTTCTATGAATCTCCCTTCTTCTCTGAATTTCCTGGGGATCCTCAGTCTCAGGTATGACCATTCGTATGTGGTAAAGTCCCTGCCGTCGAAATGCTCAAAGTCTAAGAATTTCTCATATAATTCTACTATGGGTATCTCAACAAATCTTGGTATGGGCAAGGCGATGGAATAGATCAGTGATACTTCTATTCCATTATTTGCCAGAGTCAGCAGCTTCTGAAGCTGTCCACTTTCAAATTCTATCCTATAGTCCACTTTTGGCCCGAATTGGCTCTTGACCTCACTTACGATAAGCCGATGATCTTGAATTCTGATGAGCTCAATGCCATTAGAAGAAACTAGTTCTGAAACTGCAAGCAGATTTATCCTTTTCTGGAATGTATCCTTGCTATCCTTAGGGGAAAAAGACTTCTTTATTGAAGCCCGATAGCCCTGATCAGATAAATCGTTCTTGCTTTTTTTAATCTCCATCACCCAATTTTTCAGTCTTTCTTTGTCTATCCCCAGGATACTTATCAAGGAATCTAACTGCTTCATATCTTCATCACATAGGTCCATGCCCCATTCAAAAGCGTGAGAATGGGCATGATATATCGTGAAAATCCCATTTGAACTGAAATGTTTTCCTATCAAATTCTCCATGTAAAAGCCAAAGGGTTGTCTGAATTTCTGCTTTAAGGTTTTATCCATTGATGAATGATCTGCTTTTAGAAAATAAATATTGCGTGGAACGGATGGATTCCCACTCTTGTCTGCGATGATGGAGTTCTGATGGAACCGGCGGAGCATATCTTGTTCCAATTGTCTGAATATTGATGAGAGTAGAACCACCAATGTAAATATGATGGAAAGTCTGATGGAATTGTTGATGGATTAAGTGATGGGTATCGATCGAATGAATTTCTCTGGAATATCATTAAGAAACGTTGCATTAAAGACGTCTGATACGATTAAATATTGAATAGATATACATAAGTATGGATTGCTTTAACAATCTGGGGGAGGGGGTAAAACTGACAAGGAAATTACTGGAGCTTATGGGGATTTTAGGAATTAAACCAGAAGAGGTTTCCGATTCCATTGTCAGAGACGAAGATGATTCAATAATTTTTAACAGAAACTTCGACAAAAGGCTCAGACTTCAAAAAGTCGTTTTCCTTATTGAACATAAAACTAAGGATTTCAATTATCCGTTCTCACTCTACCTTAGGGGGCCTTATTCAAAGGAGCTTGCTAAGGAATATTATAGTATAAATGACTACGCTTATTCTGAATCAGATGAACTGATGTCAGAAGAGGGTAAAGGATTAGCAAAGAATCTTTCCGAGAAAGATAATCTTTGGTTGGAAATAGCGTCAACGATAGTTATGTTCTCTCATTCTTACAAAATAGAAGATGCTGTGAAAAGGACCAAGGAATTTAAAAGCTCTGTTCTGAGTAATTTGAATAAGCCCGAAGATTATGTTGATTCTGTATATGAAGAGATCAGGGAAATGAATTTGCTTTAGTTAATGAAATAGCAATGTCAAATACTGTAATTTATCATCTTGACGCCAATTTTCTTCTAAGTTATCTGATTCCTGACAATAAAGATTTACATGGAGTAGTTAGGAAAAAAATAGAGAGAAAAAACTGGTATAACGATGTGTATAAGATGAGTAAATACGCACTTGGAGAAGTATTCAACCGTGTGCTTAATTATTCTTACTCCAATTCTATTACATGGGATTCTGTCAATAAAAATATGGTTATGATCAAGGATTTGATAAATCAAAATAAGTTAGTTACGTTTGATCTCGACCATGCTGGGAAAGATTGGCGGTTACATTTCGATGAACTCATGAAAATAAAAGATTCACTCGTGCAGACTGCGGATAGGTTTGTTCTAGCTCTCTTTTGTGGGGATCAGGAAGCTAAGAAGTTTTACACCTTCGATTCTCATATTGTCGAATCAAAGGATATAAACAGCTACATTGAAGGATTGAGCAAAAGAATAGAAGAAATACAGTGAAAAACACTTAATTTATCTCAAATTGACGGATAATTTATGGGTCAATCATTATACAATGAAGCCATAGGTTTATTGTCTTCTGCTATGTTAGTAAGGGATTACAGAAGCGACGCAAGGATCGGCATTAAGGCACTGGAAATACTTGGCAGGAACAATAAATGGGGCGATGAAGATGTAAGAAATGCTCTAAGACAGGCTTACATAGAAGTTGAAGGCGAAACCCTTAGAAACCTCGGAGATAGGGATCTGTTGATACTCGCATCGCTGATAAAGAATCAGGATACCAACAAGGCTTACGCTGAAGTATCCAATAACGATAATATACTTCTCAAAGGAATGAGCAAATCAACATTCTTTCAGAGCGTAAACTATTTACAGAACCTTGGATTAATCTCATTGATAAAGAAAAAGATTGGCAGATATTATACTATGGAATCACAAATATTATTATCAGATGAATCAATAGTATCTGCGGAACTAAGAAAGAGGCTATAAAATAAGAGGTGGAATAACGGCATGAGAGACTTCGGAATTTATTGGAAGAATAAACGTGAAGAGGTGGAGAGAATTGAATTACCATTTCAGAAGATCGAATCTATAAATCTTCCGAGGTCCAACATCGGAACACTGGCTCAATTTAGGAATAATTCTGAAAGTAGTGAATGGAAAAACAAGTTAATCTGGGGAGACAACAAATATGTAATGGCTTCCTTGTTACCAGAATTCAGAGGTAAAATTAAATTGATATACGCTGATCCCCCATTTTTTACAGGCACAAATATGAACATAACTCTAGAAGTTGGAGATGAAGGTGCAGTGAAGGAACCTTCAGCCATAGAAGAAATAGCGTATAGAAACATGTGGAAAGAGGGGCCGAGTTCCTTCTTTCAATATATGTATGATCGTTTCGTATTGATGAAGGATTTACTTTCAGATGATGGTTCTATATGGGTGAGGTTTGACTATCATTATTCACACTATATTAAAGCTATACTGGATGAAATATTTGGATATGAGAATTTTAAAAATGAAATAATTGTAAACAGAACAAAGAAAATTTTTGAAGGAATAAATAGGTTTGCGACTGCGACCGATTCATTATTTTTCTATTCTAAAGCAGACTCATTCACGTTTAATGGATATAAGAAAGAGCGTAATGAGCAAAAGTGGATACAAATGCACTCTCCAGGAATAAGGTGGTCAGAGATATCTGGAAAATTTGTAGGAAAAATAAGTAAAGAGAATATCAAATTTGAAAATGGAAAGCAATTAACAAGGGCGAGAATCATATTAGGTAAGGAAATGCTCCCTCCAGAAGGGAGACACTGGACATTCACTCAGGAACGGCTTGAACAATACGAAAAAGAGGGAAGAATAAGAATTAACAATGGTAGACCTGAATATCTTACTTCTAAGGAAGAAATTGTAGATTCAAACTGGACTGATATTCCTGGTTATTCTTTTAGCACCGGATATCCTACTGAAAATGCTGAGCAGTTGCTTGAAAGAGTAATTTTGTCTGCCTCGAATCACGAAGATATAGTCGCTGATTTCTTCGCTGGTTCTGGAACAATAGCAGCTGTTGCTGAGAAACTTGGAAGGAGATGGATTGTAGCAGACATAGGAAGATTTTCCATTCATACCATTAGAAAGAGATTGTTAGACATACCTAATTGTAGACCATTTGAGGTCCTTAACCTTGGAAAGTATGAAAGAAAATACTGGATGAACCAGAACCTAGGTTCAGCCTATAGAAATTACATTGATTTTATCCTTCAACTTTACAAAGCGAAGCCATTGTATGATTACAAAAATATTCACGGAATAATCTCAGGCAGAGCTGTTCATGTTGGGCCAATCGATTACCCAGTTACAAAGACTGAAGTAGAGGAATGTTTAAAGGAAGCAAAGGTGAATGGTTTTGATTCTTTAGATGTCTTGGGATGGGACTTCGAAATGGAATTCAATGATAAAACATTAAAAGAGTTAAAAGAGGCCTACAATTTCGGCATCTCATTGAGAATAATTCCCAACGAAGTAATGGATAAGAGAGCTGTTGATGCTGGAGATATAGATTTCTTTGAACATGCTTTTCTTGATGTCAGCTTGTCTGTTAAGGAGAGGAAGGTCAGGGTCAAATTGGAGAACTTCATCATCCCAAATCCAGAATCAATTCCCGAAGAACTTAGAGATAAGATGCTGAAATGGAGCGATTTCATCGATTACTGGAGTGTAGATTGGAATTATAGAGGTGATACATTCCATAATGAATGGCAAGAATTTAGAACGAAGAAAAAAAAGGACCTACAGACACAATCCATTGAACATACTTACGATGAACCGGGAATCTATAAAATAGTGGTCAAGGTAATAGACGTTTTTGGGAATGATACTACAACTGTAAGGGAGGTGAGAATAAAGTGAACCCATTCGATGAGCCAGAAGTGAGAGTTGAGTCTACAGCACCACTAGTGGAAGCTCTGCGTCAGGAGGTAAGAGCGTGGAGGGAATCTGGCTATGATGGCGTATCTAATACAACAATGCGTCTATTGCAATTTTGGTTCGAAGAAGAGCACAAGATAAACGGGGAAAACTTCAGGTTTTATTTTGCCCAAAGAGAGGCTATTGAGACTCTTATCTACGTTTACGAAGTTAAGGGATTTACTAAGATGAGCGATCTGATACTTAACTACGATAAAACCAAAAAGATTGCATACAATCCTAATGAATATCTGTTCCCTAAATACTGTTTTAAGATGGCTACCGGTTCTGGAAAGACCTATGTAATGGCCCTAGCCATTGTCTGGTCATATTTCAATAATATCATTGAGGGAAACAAACAATTTCCAAAGAATTTCCTGATACTTGCACCAAATATTGCAGTATATGAGAGACTTGCCGAAGATTTTTCGTCCGGAAAGATCTTTGACACCGGTGTTCTAATACCGGATGAATTCCAATATCTCTGGGATCTGGACTGTGTTACTGAAGACTACGTTCCAGCTAGAAGTTCCAAAGGTCGAGTTTATTTGACTAACATACAGAAAGTCTATGAAAGAGAAGATCCACCAGTCAATCCAATTCAGGAAATAATAGGTAAAAAACCGTCGGATACGATTCGATATTATGATCAGATCATTTCCGAACTTAAGTCAATAGACACTCTTGGGATAATAAATGATGAAGCGCACCACGTTTGGGATAAGGATCTCGTCTGGAATCAGTTTATCCTTAAGTGTAATAGTATACTTAAAGAGAGAGGAAATGCGTTGTCATTTCAACTAGATTTTACTGCCACTCCTAAAAGACAGGATACGGGTAGTGTTTTTGAGTGGGTGATTTCAGATTTTCCATTGGCAGATGCCATAAGATGTGGCATTGTAAAATCACCCATAATCGGAGAATTAGAAAATCCTCACGAAACACCGTCGGATAAGGCAGATGTTATTTACAGAGATTATATTGAAGGTGGTTGCAGACGTTGGTCCAAATATAACGAGGCAATGCAAAAAGTAGGTAAACAGCCTGTTATTTTTTTCATGGCTACTAAAACATCAGAGGCAGAAGACATATACAATTATCTTCAAACAAAGCCAGAATTCAAAGGAAGAACTTTGATTATACACACCAATCTCAAGGGGGAAATAAGTGATAAAGAATGGCAAAAACTGAAGCAAGATACAAGAGATATTGACAAGACAAACAAATATAGGGCTATTGTGAGCGTCTTAATGTTAAGAGAGGGCTGGGATGTGAAAAACGTCTGTGTGATTGTTGGTCTAAGGCCATTCACTTCTAAGGCGGAAATATTACCTGAACAGGCTGTTGGAAGAGGTCTCAGACTTATGTTTGGGCCAGAATCTGGATATGAAGAGACCCTAGATATATTTGGAACACAGGCATTCGAGGATTTTATCGAGAATGAGATGAAAAAACAAGGAGTTGATATAAAAAGATACAAAGAAAGAGATTTACCCACTGTCATAAATATTTTTCCAGATACGTTAAGAAAAATTGAGTATAATTTCGCAATCCCACTTTTGTCGCCTAAGTATAAGAGAGAGAATAGATCTTTCAACGAAATTGATATATCTACGTTGCCTCAGGGAAGGTTTGACCTCGATTTGAAGGTTTACACGAATATAAAAAGAGCGGTAGGAAGAGATGCCCTAACTGAGAAGGAAAGATGGCGCGATAGATGGGAGCAACCAATCCCAGAAAATTATCAATCGGTAATATCGTACTTGACAAATATAATACTTAGAGCTTGTAAGATTCCTTCTAGAAACAGTGAACTAGTTGGGAAATTAGATGAATACATTAGTAAGAAATTATTTACCACAAATATTACACAGGAAATTAAGGATGACTATAGATTTTTGCAAGCACTGAGTGAACCGAAGGTAGTAGATTTCTTAACAGAGCTTTTTGTGAAGGTGATAAATAAGTTAACGATACTCTCTACAGAGGTTAAACTGGAATCTACTACCAAGGAGGTAAGGGACATTAGGCCATCACTTACTAGAAAGAAGACTTACAGTCCTAAGAAATGCATCCTTAATCTAGTTCCAGTAGCTAATGAGTTTGAATATGACTTCTGTAAATTTTTAGATGATGCAAGAGACGTAAAGAAATATATAAAGAATGACAACAACTTAAATTTCTATCTTGAATATGTGAATGAAAAGAAAGGCCTTTCATACTATATACCAGATTTTCTTGTAATATCAGATTCTGAAAATTATATCATCGAAACAAAAGGAGAAGAATCTGTGGAAGTGAAAAACAAAGATAAAAGAGCTAAGGAATGGTGTGAAGACGCAACACAGCTAACAGGTACTAAATGGACCTATCTTAAAGTTCCTGAGCATATATTTAGAAACAACCAAGGAGTAAAAAGGTTGAAGAAATTAGAAGATATTGTTAGATCCTACGAAAGTGTTCAACAGATATAAAATTACTCCCTTTGTATGCTCATGCTCAATTTCACCCCGACTTCGCTCCGCTCAGCCACCCCTCTTTGAGCCTTCGCTATTTACTATGTGCCCTCCGTTCGCCTGCACGCCGAGCACAGGACCCCATGTTTCGCCTCCAATCAAAATTCACCCCGTCTTGCTTACGCAATCCACCCCTCTTTTGATTTACGGCTCGCACTCTTTCTCCGAAAGAGCCCCTTCTTCGCTTCGCTCATCCGGGGTGGTGTCCTGTGCTCGCCGCTCGTGGTGTATGTGTGGTGCTACACACCATCGCTTCGCTTGGTGTTCCACACTACCAACCGCTAACGCTTACACCAATTGGTCCTTCTTCGCAGGACTTTTGGCTCGCTCCGGGCACATTATTCTCTCCTGCGGAATGCTATTTAGGGAAATGGCCTAAGGGGGTGTTTGACCGCACAATGCCGTTTCGCATAGTGCGGAATTTTCATATTATTATAATTCATCTATATTGGAAATAAATCCAGTATGAACAAGTAAAAGGAAGATTTTTAAAGCAATAAAAAATCAAGTTTTATGTCATTGCAAAGTAAAGATGATTTTCAGCTTGTTATGCAAGAAAATTTGTTTCATGAAAAACGTAGAGAGTTATTGAAAGAAATACAGAGCCAAATAAGTGAAAGATTAGGACAAAATATCTCTGTAGCTTCATATATTGCCAATACTTCAAATCCTGCCTTAGGGCCAGTTACTATGATGAGCCTTTCCCACATTATGCATTTTGAAGATATAGTCAAGACAGCTAAAAGCGAAGACCGAAAAAAAATTGTTTTGATTCTAGAAACCTACGGTGGTGAGTCAGATTTTCCTGAAGAGGCATTAAAGCGAATAAAAACATATTTCGATGAATTTTATGTTGTAGCGGTAAACATTTGCAAATCTGCTGGAACATTATTATCTCTTTTATCTAACAAAATTATTGCAATTAAGACCGCAAGTTTTGGTCCAGTAGACCCTCAGTTGTTGATATCTGGTCCTCAAGGAAATCAATCTATAGCAGCTAGAAGTGTAAAGGAAACTATCGAAACCACAATACAAGATTTTGTCGATCATAAAATTAAGAATGTCCCTCAACAGTTTAAACCTGGATTAATAGCAGCTATCCTGGCGTCACAAAACTATCTTCTTTATCAAAATTCGTTAGATGCACTAGCCCAGACAGAGAAAGTTATCGACAAATATATCAAACCAAGAACAAAAATTGATGTGAATAAGCTGAAACAAGAACTTCTGTCAACTCCTTTTTCACATTCTCAAAGCGTTTCTATTGACGATCTCAGTAAAATGGGCATAGATACACTTTCACTAGAGCCAAACGATAATTTAGCGAGACTCATCATAGAATATCACAGAAGGGCTATGAGATCCTTAATAATGGAGGTTCAGGGCTTAAATACTGTTGGAACTATAATCTTTGAAAATGAAAATAGAAGTTTACAACTTAACGCAGTTCTTCAAACGGCAAATAAACGTTAATTACCAGTTTCTAACTATTTCGAATCTAATAACCGGCTCAGATGTGAATCCTGGCATAATCTTATTTTGATTTGAGATTATAGTTCGAAGCGTAGCATCAAGCATGTCACCATTTAAATTTTTCTCTTTTTTTACAACCATAAATCTACATTAACTAAATGGAGATAAATTTTTTCATTTCATCTACCAAATGTCTATAGCATTTTGAGAAGTTTAAATTTCCATCTTGTTCACCAAAGATTGCATTGCATTCACTTAAAACTTTAATCAAATCCCGACCTTTCCATTCCAGCTTTATTTGAACAGTTTTAGACTGCGCTCCATAAAGATCTCAAAATATCTATCCAATTTTATTTGAAAAAGTTGATTAATCGCTTGTATCTGTAAGCATTAAACGTTCCAAAAACCAGGAAATATAGCAATCATCGTAATTTAGTTCCTTAACATTTCAGAGTTTTAGTATTAAACTCTGAAAAATGAAAACTGCCAATAATGAATATTATATGGATATGGAAATTATACAGATAAAAAGAACACATCACGGGTATTCCTCATATTCAGAGTTTGGCAATTCAAAGTCTGAACATCATATAATCCCACCCTCATTACGTAGGATATAAGGCAAAAATTTTCAAAATTCGAATTTTCAAAAACCGTATTATTTTCAAATCCAATCTTCTGGAAATCCCGAAAATCCCTGTATTTTTCCGTATTATTTTTCATATTATTTTCGTATTATTTTCGTATTATTGCGTATTATTTTGTGATCTGATCGATTGGGGAAGTAGAAAATATCCGTATTATTTCGTATTATTTTGAAAAGATTTAATTACTTATCTTTAATAATTATGTCTATGTCAGTTTCCAATAGGATTCAAGATATTAGGGAACCTGTAACTTTTAAATTGTTGAAATCTACAAAAGATTTTATCAAAAGTAATGCAGAAGAAAGAGAAATAACCCAGAGTGAGTTTGTAGAATTCGCCATAGAATCATTCAGAAATTCTTCAAACATAGAGATAGATAAGAATGCGAGCAATTATAACAAAGATAAATCGAACCCTTCTTTCCTGATGACCACAAAGGCAACGAATGAAGAAATATATGATTACCTGAGAGACAACCCACAGGCATGCAGATTCATTTATAAGAAGTATAAGGAGAACCAGGATTTCATAAAAGAACTGTGTGATCCTGAAAATCCTCTCTATCTGAAAGATGTTGCTGACAACCTCATGGAACTGTATCAGATTTCAGAGATGAAAGAAAATCTGGAACAGATAAGAAGTGAGATTAAAAAATACAGCATCGATCTTGATCGATTGAAACAGGAGATACGGGAAAATGAAAAGGAATATGATGAGCTGGAATCAGAGCTCAGGACAAAGAAGAAAGAACTGGAAGACATGAGCAAAGAGTCTGCAAACATCAGATCGGATCCTGGACTTGAGAAAATAAATGACCTCCTGTACAGGTTAAAGCTGATAATAGATGTCATGAAAAAAGTTCTTTTGGCCACGTTGACATGACGGTGTCAGCGTGAGAGTCGGAGAGGCAGTCGTCTTGTCTCTTGGCCTGCGAGGCCGCGTTATAGATTGACTGCCCTTCGTCTCGACATAATACCCTGAAAGAAGGGTGAATAGAAGGCTGTCGAAATATCTCCGACTTTAGACTCTCACCAACCACTTGGAGGTGGTCAGAATACTGATTGGAATGGATGTACATAAACGTAGTGTATACATAACTGAAATGGAAGAAAACGGTGATGTGAAGGAACAGTATGAGATTGCTAACAGTGAATCAGCATGGTCTGAATTCAGGGACAGATACTCCAATGGGAATGAGATAGCACTTGAGGTTTCCACATCTGGAAAGTATGTTGCCAGGAAGCTCAGGGACATGAATTTATCCATACATCTGGCAGATCCTTCAAAACTAAAGCTGATATTCAACACGGGAAAGAAGAATGATCGTGAGGATTCATACAAGCTTGCAAAGCTTCTGAGACTTGACGAGTTGCCTGAAGTCCATATCCCATCCAGATACTCTGATGATCTGAGATCACTTGTAAGGTACAGAAGATCACTTGGAGAGATCATAACCACTCTGAAGAACAGGGTTCATGCCATTCTTGCATCTGCAGGCATCAGCATCGATGCAACTGACATATTTGGTAAGAAGGGAATGAAATGCATCCTCAAATCTGTGAATAAGCTTTCCAAGGCTCAGAGTTTCGTCATCAGTGATCTCATGGATCAGATAACATACCTGATGAAGAAGGAATCCACTGTGGAGGATGAAATATCCAGATATGTCATCAGTGACAGGAATGTGAAGCTCATAATGACAATCCCCGGTATTGGTATATATTCATCAGTTGCAATCATGTCAGAAATCGATGATATATCCAGATTCGAAACGAAGGAGAAACTTGCCTCCTATGCGGGACTTGTACCAAGGCAGAACCAGTCAGGATCATCAGATATAAGAGGACACATAACCAAACACGGTCCGTCAATACTCAGATTCATACTTGTGAATGCGGCACACAGTGTTATAAAATATTCAGAGAGGATGAAGAGAAAATACCTCAATCTCGTGAAGAGGCTTGGAAAGAACCGTGCAATAGTTGCAATAGCCCGCATACTCACAGAGACCATACATACAATGCTCAAAAATGGCACAGAGTTCATTGATCGGATCGATGCACTGACGGAAAGGAAGATGATCGCCATGAGATCAAGGGCAGCAAAACCATCATCCATCCGCACAATAGAAGATAGCCTGAATGAACTCAGGAATGTTAAGAAGGAGAGGCGAAAGAGAAACAGCACCGAAGGAAAAATAAATAAATCGGATGCAATTACATGAATGTCATTGAACTTTTTTCATAGAAGACACAATGGAAAACAAGGCGGAGAAGTCTCAGAAGGAACATCTCTTCAATCCAGATATAACCCTCACAATAAGTGCTGATCAGAAAGACACACTGAAAAGACTGAGTGGGGAAATAGATGATCTGAAGGTATATCTGGCATCAAATGACTTCCTTTCAAATGACTATCTGGATGAACAAAGGAAAAAAATAAGGGAGCTGATAGAGAAGGAGAAGGAACAGACTAAGAAGGAAGTTGATCTTGTAAAGGAGATGAACCCTGTGAACAGGATTAAGAAAATAACTGAGGGCATCAACCTTGTTTTGAATCAGCTGGATCAGGGAGATGATGTGGGGGGAATAATAACATTCCGAAAAACGGGCATAGGGATCATAAAGGGCAACCTCATGGTAGTGCAGAGGCATGCGGAGAACATGGAGAGTCAGTTCCGAAATCTGAAAAATGAAGAGAAGAGTCGAAAGGTCCTGGGGGTTTTGAAATGAAGCGCTACAGCATGGATTATGAAGGCGGGAAATGTCCCGTAGGGTACGAGTACGTGTCTGGATATCTAGATCAGAAGACAGGGAAGTGGGTTGATAGCTATTGCAGAAAATTAAAGAAAGTGAGGTATCATGGGGAACCTTAGTGTGAAATGGGAATTGAGGAAAAGGGGATATCTGGTGGGGAAGGGTGATCGCTACTGTACTATCTGCCACAGGCAAATAGGAAATACAAATCACTTCAGGAAGCATAGAGAGATCATGAGGGAAATAATGGGTGAGGCCGAAAATGAACACAACTAAAATATTCTTGAAATTAACTGTTTTATTGGGATTGATCCTGATCCTTGCATACATGTATCGTGTGCAGGAGCACATACCTGCCATCATGATTCCTGCATATCAGACCATGATCAATTTCCTGGAATTACTGTTACTGCTGGGAATTATCGTAACGGTAGCATTCACAGTCATTGATTTCTATGACATTGATGACCGATTCGAAATCAAGAGGCTGTGATTATCTAATACGAATATTTTTGTAATCAAAAACCATAGGATACCTACCTATCCTTTGTTCTAAAGTTTTAAGTTATTGAGTATATTTATGAGTTTATTAAGAATCATAACATTTTGTTTTGTTACTAAAAGCAAACTTTGTGGCAAGAGCCTGTGACATAAGTAGCTCATCGGTTCACAATCATGAGGTTGTGCAACAGTCCCTTCCAGAATCCTGACCTCTTAAACGATCTTTCCTCTTCTGGAATATCATGTGCCCTCTTGGTCGTTTGTCGGCAGAGAATCCTTCTTTAGAATTGCTTCGTTTGAAGTATTCCCACAGGTATGCAACTGTATCATTCATGAATCTAAGGATCATGTCCTTCCAAGCGATTGGTCCTTTTATCCAGAAATTCTTCCTAGCCATTATTAATATCCTTGTGTTTTCAGACAAGTCATCAAGGATGCCCTGTCCCGAGTAATATCGGTCAAGTCTTACGCTGACAAGATCTATCATGAGTTTTGAGATCATGTTAAAGGTCTTCCTGTAGGCGTCCCTCTCAGATCCGAGAGAAACGGCATAGCCGATTTACATCATTGTATTGAGATCCAATAAGCGAATGAATAGACGAACTCTCCTTTCTTGACAGATTCTCCATGTTTCTCCCTCATTGATCTGTAATGCTTACTTACGGTGAGTGAGTAGCTTGTATCGTCGCCCACAGCATCACATTTCCCTGTCTACTTCATCCTTAATGTCTCAATGAAAAGGTTTTTCAGCATCATGATCGCCAGGGGATCCAAATACAGTCTTTTAACAGTCTGGTATTGGATATCCTTCGTCATTCAAAACAGTGCCTGATCATTTTCCAAACTCCTGTTGCCAGACTTCATAACCTCCTTTACCAGGATGATGAATTCTTACCCCTTGGTATCCAATAGGGAATGCTGGCTAAATTCATCTGTCACATTGCCTAAAACATGATCGATCAAGATTCTTAGTTTCGTGGACATTCCAAGAAGTCCTTTCCTTTATTTTTTCTCTTATTTAACTGAATCCGTGATCACTGAGATGTAGAACTTGTACCTGCACTCAAGTATCAGGGTGTTTATGTTATCTCTGAATTTTTCCTATCCAGACTGGTTGATCACGAATTTATACTAAATAATGAGTTTGTATGTATTTGTGAAGAAGATTCAGTTTGTTGAGGCCAATGAGATTACTGTAAGAAACATTAAGGCTTACATGAAAGAGTCGTGACAAAAATCTGATCAGGAACAAAGGTGAATTGGTTTAAGGGGGATTTGGGGAAGAAAGATTATCTTATAATTGAAAAGTACGAGGAATGAAGACTTCTGTCCCAGAGTCCATCTTATCCATAAGTTTAAAATAGAGGGTCAGTATATTTAAAAGGGAATAATAATGCAGATAGTATCTCTTCTCATCTTATTCCTGCTCTTAGTCTCTGGCGTGTGGTACTCATATTCATTAGGATACGGCGCGGCACTGGGTTCACCAGTTTCGGTTGCTCCAACTGTCAAGCCTCAGGGGTCTCTTTCCTGTGATCCCCACTACCCCTATGTTAAGGAGACCCTGGTTATTTCAAATGATACTATTGTACCCGGAAATTATGTTCCTACGACGACTGCTGGAGCTTCGGCAGAATGGATACTTTTCGATCCACTTAACGGTCTGATCTATGTCTCACTATACAATTCAACTGTTTTGGCTATAAACGGGAGTGACCAGAAGATTGTGGAACACTACACTGTTGGCACTCATCCTACCATGATGTCATTGAACGAGAAGGACAACCTCCTTTACGTTTACGATTCGAGCGGTTGTTACTTATCCATAATTAATCTGACACAGGGTAAAGTTGTGGGGACTACATCGGGTGTAGGTATGCCTGTAGTTGGGATAGGTTCCAGTTCCGAGAACGGTTACACCTATGTCTCTGCTTACTGCTGTGCACATGCGAAGAGCAAGGTAGTTGTATTCAACGGAACAACCCAAATCGGAACCATATGTGGCGCGGGTGGAGGGCAAGTACTGTGCGACCCCAATAACCATTATGTTTACAGCATAGAATTCACAGGGGCGCTCGCAGTAATCAATGGCACCTCTTTGGTTGGAACTATAGGAGGTTTATGTGGTGCCTGTGCTGACGCATTCGACGTGTCAAATGGATACATCTTTGTCTCGGAGCCATATTCAAATAACATAGCTGTAATTAATACCAGTTCAAGTTCCATTGTTGCAAATATCCATGCTTATAATCCCCACCGCATGACTTATGATCAGGCTAATGGTTATCTCTTTGTCATGAACCAGAGCTCTGGAGAAATCTATGTTGTGAACGTAACCACGGATAAAGTTGTCGATGCTATAGCCGGTGGACCAGTCGCCTGCGAAAATACGATAACCTTTGACCCATACAACGGGTATGTTTATGAGGCGTCCTCTTCTGGGGTCATTACAATCATAGCTGGTCCTAACTACGCTGTAATGTTCAAGGAGAGTGGTCTCCCTGCAAAAAGCTTCTGGACACTTGAACTTAACAATTCAACCTCCGCTTCTACTTCCAGTGATTCGCTTTACCTCTACATCCCCAATGGGTCTTATTACTATCATGCTCTTTCCTCGGTGTCGGGATATCTCCCCAATAGGGCTTCGGGAACCCTTTCTGTATCTGGCTCTGCAGTCACCGTGCTCATAGTCTTCTCCAAGGTCTTCCAGGCCACATTCTTACGTTCAGGTCTTCCTTCCGGATCCACCTGGTATGTAAATATTTCCGGCGTAACAAGATCCGGTCCAATTACCGGTTCCAGCTTCTCGATTGATCTTTCCAATGGCACCTACTTCTACTCTGTTTCAACCAGTAACAAGGAATACTCACCTTCAGAGCATACCGGCTACCTGGTCGTAAATGGATCACCAAGGTCCATGATAGTGTCATTCACCCAGGTCCTTTTCATGGTCACCTTCAATGCTTTCAACCTTCCTCCAGGGAAGGTGTGGTACGTAAACCTGTCCAACGGAGCATCATCAGGGCCTATCGTTGAACCAACCTATTCATTCTATCTTCCAAACGGATCTTACACGTTTCAAATTGGAAATCTTCCTGGCTTCAAAGCCAATTTAAGTGGAGGCTCTGTTAACGTTACCGGGAAGGACGTTTCAGTTAACCTTGAGTTTTTACCTGATTCAGGCAATTCTAAAATTTTTCCTTTGTACTTCTATGAGATTACCGCCGCTTTGGTGTTAGTCGCTGCTGTTGTTGCTGCTGTTGTCCTTCGGCGGAGAAGAGAGAAGTAGCGAGGGCACGACCTTTGTTCACACCACTGATTCATGTAATCAATACCTACCATGTTATTGATTGTACTTAATAAGGAACCATCAAAATTATTGTTATGTGTGAATTCAAGAGTGATTCAAGGATGCACGATGATACCATCTCTAATTTATGATTCTAAGAGATTACCGATTCTATCGCAATAGTCCACCAAATGGGACTTGCCGCTAATAACACGATATCTTGAGCAATTTCAATTCGCCTGTTGCACTTACTGATATAATCGTGGTTGCTATTGTTGTGATCTATGGTGCTAAAAATCCAAAGCTGTCAAGGCCCATGCAACAGCACTTGCCAATGAATTTACCAATTGCCATACACCCAAATGAGTTAAAAGCCACCATATTGGCCACTAAGTTTTTTCATACGCAACTGTGTGAGCAGTGCTTTTTACAATCGTCACTGGCACACCTGCGACTGGAGCTAGGTTGAAAGGCAGTGCCTGCATCTGAGGCTCCGCAACTACAAAAAATACAGGAACCCCGGTAACTGTTGCCATCAACCCAACTACAAAGATAACTTTCAAGAGTTTTGGGTAATCCTTCCTACTGGCTGTTAACCCAATACTAGAGTCCTTTCAACTATAACTATCCTTGGGAGGAAAATTCAGAACTATATGCGAGGTTTGCATTATTGTACATCTACATCACTACAATAATAATACTGTATATTATATAAAAGACCTTTGTAGTTTTACCATTTACTATATGTGTATATAATAGACCTAAATAAAAACATAATGGAACCAAAGACCTTTACGGTTACTAATAAATTTCCAATAGGAAAGCGGAATCATTTTATTTCTTTCATTGTAATACTAGTTGCATCTATTTGCTTGTTTGCCTCGTTGGGAGTGTATATAATTGCGTTTAAATCAACTGCAAATCAAATTAATTTGGCCGGGTTATTAGCCATCGTTGTATTTGTAGTTGTACTTGCATTGATGTTTGTTATTTTTACAAGTTTTGGGTTTGGAAAGAGAGGAATGCTTATTGAATCGATATATTCTACTTCGGGAGATGCTGAATACAACAAGAGACTTAAAGAAGCTGCACAGGAATACATATCTGGGAAGATAGATAAGAATGGGTTTTTTAAAATGGTAGGCAAAGAAACTAGTATAGAGGAGAATATTTTGAAATCTTTAGACAATATCAAATCAACTAAATGAAATGTGATTCTTCCTGCACTCACAAGATTTGGATAAATCAGCATCCCTGATTGGTAGCCTAGAAGGGTCAGTACGCAATTCTATCAAGGTATCCACTGAATTGATTAATTAACTCTACCTGCACTCCATAAATTGCAATTTGTTTTATTCGAATATATAGGTAAGGTAGGGTTTGAAAGGTTTAGATGACCACAACTACTCGATTTTTTTGTAGTTAAGAAAGAGAATAACGGATCAGTTTTTAGTTTTAGTGTCATGATCAGAATGAATGGTTTGATAGAATAATATACGACTTAACATGGTATGATTTTACCTTAACTTAATTCGATAGCCATAAATCGGTTATAATCGATTCAAATAAACTCTTCATAGTTATATTTAACTGAATATTGCAATACATTCATGATGGTTCAATATTTATAACCATATAGAAGTTTCTGGAAAGGTTGTGAATAGTTATTTCAAAGATATAAGAAAAAAACTTTACAATAATTGATTTGAGATGTGGTCGACAGAAAATATTAACTTAATCTTAATGTTTTATAAAATAAAACAAGACTTATATATATTATATTTATATTGAGCAAATGAATAACAGTAATTTTGTAGATTTTATATTTGGAAAGAGAAATGATGAAACTAAGAGCAATGTGGTTAACAAGAGTCTAATAACTGCCTCTGTTATCACCTTATTAGGCTCACTAATTGTTTTGGAAAATTTTTTCTTATTAACCTCATTTCTTAATTACAATCAACAAACCGGGTATCAGGGAATTGAGGATATATCTATTTACTATCCAGTAAGAACTATACTTCTCATTATTGGGTTAATACTCAGCATTATTGGTTTTACTTATTATGATTATGCGGTGAAAAAATCTCTCGGGAAATTACCCTTATTTAGACGGGCCACCTTATATCTTCTTTTAGGTTTTATAGCGTTTTTCATATTTGTAATCACTGATTCCAGTCTCATAATAGGCACATACGTTTGTAATGAACTGCCAGGAAGTCTACCTTACATATCACCATTAGAGTACTCATATTTGACAATTCTCTATTTTGTTGGCATTTTCCTTATGGCTGTATCGACCATAGCTTTGACCTATAATTTGTTCAATTTAGCTAGAAATACGGGTGTAGGAATCCTTGCCATTGTGGCTCCTTTTTATATAGTTCCTTACTTAAATTTAGTAGCACCTCTCGTTATAATTATTAGTGAATTCATCATAGTTTTGAGAGAATAAAAAAAGATTAACAAATGATTTCCAAATACCTATATAAACTTATAAAAGTGTTTGCAATGACTTAATCTATATAATTATTTTATAGTAGAACTTTCAAAGAATGGGATTATAATGATCTAAATTCAAATTGAATCTGTGTAAGGCTCATTGCATTGGAATTTTATTAATTAAAGATAAAGAAATATTATCTTGAGGCAGGGTTGCTTTAATACAATTGGATTTGGTACATACTTCATTATTCTCATCTCTAAGATCAAAAGATGTTCATCCAAGGAGGTTTTCTAAATTCTTCTATGCTTTCAACATTAATTCCACACCTTGACAATTCTCTCAGAAAAATGAGAAAAACAAAGAATGTGCAAAACTAAATTTTAACTGTCACCAAATAGTATAGTAATTTCTGACAACAATTAAATGGTTTACACATTAGCCTAAAGTATTTTGAAATCGTTTAGAAAGGTGAAAATTTTTTTCTGGCAATGAAGTAATTGCAACAACAGCTTTAAAATTAAACTGAACTTACCCCTTTTGATGGGTATCTTTTGAAAATTAATCAGATCGTCTTGATTAAGTATTTTATATCATACATCATTATATGCCTTAAGAATTATGTATTGCCATCTACCGGCCATTGAGATCACAAGTGAAACAAAGGCGAAAATGGATATTAAAATAATGGCCACACCAATTAAAACAAATGACTAAAGAATAAATAAGAAGAAAAAATCTGCAGAGGCAAATATATGGCTGAAAAGTCATAAGTGGAACCGCATCCCATTTACTAGGTTTCAAATCTCTAACTATCCTTTGTTTTTAGCTTTTTTAAGTAGGCTATTAAGTTTACGTTCTTAATTTATTGAAGCAATCTATTTACATAAATTTATAAATTTTGCAAACAAACAAATAGCGCCCTATTAAAGGTTGATCACTTCATTATGGTAGAGGATGCTATAAGAAAAGCGGAAGAATATCCATTAAAAAGGGAGAGTGGCTTGCCTTAGAGAGGAAAGTGATGTACCAAACATTAAGCCTAACCATTTCATATGAGGAAGATTCAGTGAAAATTGTTCAGCATAATTGTAAGATAATCTAAGAGTTGAATCCCGAACCAGTTAGCAAAAAGTAAAATTAAGCTGGTGATGAAATATTGTTTGAAAGGAAAATTACAGTGGTATCCTCGGATGAAGAGATCCAAGAATTCTATTTCAGCATGAAGACTTCATATCCATCACTTTACAAATTCCCAAAACGAGTGTGGGAGGAACTCAAACAAAAGACTTTCTGCGTTATTCAGAAACTAACATGGCAAATATGGAAAATCTACATGACCAAGTATTAGATCAACAACCTGTTGATGCAATAACTAACAAACTCTGGAAGCTTAGTTATTTTATTAAGTTTCTGGGAAGAAGTGGTGATAATTTCAATTCTGCTAGAACATTTTACTCAAAATGAATACAAGAAGAGATTAAATTATTGAAAATTGCTGACGATTCTATGTATAAACCGCAGTACCAATTGATCTTACAAAAATAATATTAAAATTCTTTTAGTTTGTTTTTCCAAAAACGTCACTTTCTTTTCTATGCCACACAAACTAAACCATTAATTAGATAATTGTCCCCCCACCTATCTTTTTAATTAAATGGTCAATAGATTTTAAATTTGGTTCAGAAAGCAATATCAATGAGAAAACATCATAAATCGATAGATTTTTAATTAAAAGTATGTAATTCCGGCGCTAACAATATTTGTTTACACTACCTATCCATCAATTGGACACTACTGAGATGCTTTCGGATCTAAAATTAAACAAACTAAAGTGTAATAACTTAATTAAATAAACGGATCTAATATAATTTCACACTGGATAACTCAATTCAGACAGACTATATTTGGTCCAATGAATTTAGGGAATTTCTTCATGTCTCCATTGCCATAAGTAAGGCATTCACAAACTAAATAAAAGAAGCCAGAAATCCTCCATGGATAATCTTCCTCAAAATGAGTTCTGGGTTAGTTCATGGGTGATCTGAAATAAGAGTAATAATTAGAGAAAAAAAGTGAAGTGAGACTAAATGAATAATGAAAAAAAGTGTTCCAAATTCTGGTGGAACAGATCAAATTACCTGACAGTTATATGTATATAAAAAGCATTGTTATTATTGCCAGTAAATATGGAAGAAGTTCAACTAGGTAAAGCTCCCTAGGAGTAATAAGCCTTTTACATTCACCGCTCTTGTTTAAAAAAATATTACTGAAAGTTTGAATTTCAGCTTTGTTCGATGACAAAAACGTTAGGTTTCCATCTCTACTACTTATTTTTGCAAGCGCCTTTCCAACAACATTATCCCATTTTATTTGACCGTCTTCGTATGGATTGTTATCACCTTTGGTAATTATTGTATCCCCTTCTTTTCTAATTATTCTGTGGATAACATGTTCACTTCGAAATTGAATTCGAACAGGAGGTATATACTCAATAATGTCTCCATTTAAAAAATCAATGCCACTTCCCCTCATCTTAATGAAACATATATCATTTGGTTCTAAAACGGGAAACATGCTCATTCCTCGAATTACAACCATTTTAATCCCCTTTTTAGAGTGGAACCAGGAAAAGATTGATTTACTTAACAATGTAAATAGGGTTAATAATACAATGTAGATAGTTAGAATAAGGTATATTTCAGTTGAAGAAAAACCAATTAATATTTCTGATAAGAGCAAATTATAAGATAGCAAGAATAATAAAGTTCTCTTGATTCCTGGACTTCTATATGTGACATACATAAAGAAACTTAGGTAGAGAAATGCGCTGGGTGAAAAGATTATAACTTGAGTTAATAACACCACCAATGGGGTAGGGTACTGAGCAATCCCCAGAGCATAAATAACCCGTGGCAAAAGGTAGGTTTCCTCTATCATAATACAAAAAAGTAAAAAATTGTTAAATTGTATGTATCCCATTGAATAAAAGTGGAGATGTTTCTGTTTAGAAAATCTAACATATAGAAAATATATTAAACCCATTGCAAGAAAAATTGAAACAAAAACTATACCAATGACTGGAAAAAGCTCTGACCAGGATGGTATTCCTATTATGACATTTGTGTTCATCAGTTAACACCTAAGTAAAATAAAAATTGGATAGTAGAAATCCAGTTACCAAAATCTCACTCATTGCCGCAATAAATAATAATCCAATAGAAAATAACAAAAACTTCACTACTTTTTTGGTAATACATGAAGGTGCATTATCTAGGAATGAAACAGGTTGTCCATGTGAGTAACCTTTAATAGCCTCAGGAATCCCTTTCATGATGAATACTGAGGACAACATGTCATAAATATACTCATATGTCTCTACAAAGAAATGAAGTCCATCTCTGAATAATATAAAGTATGGATGTGAATTTATAAAACCTCATATGAAACGTGTATCTAGATTAGAGGTTGTGATTATTTCAATAACATCTATTTTGAAGAATACAAATACCCCAATAACCAACCTATAAATCTCTATTATAGTATTATTTATGAAAATGGATTTCACATGAGTCATAATAGGATTATAAAAGAAAGGGCTACTAGGTGAGGGAGTTGGTAGTTTAAAAAATTTGTTTAGAAAGCCTATGCAAATAATCCTTGTTATCAAAGGAATATAGTAAATAGGGGCACTGTCTAGGAAAATTCTTTTCTTTATATTGAGTCTCCATTTAATGACTGTGATTTGACTAAGTTTCTTTTCAATAATCATCTGATTATATTCCTCCTAAAATGTTCATAGAGTCATCGAGTTGTAGGAAAAGTGTTGCATTAACGATAGACTTAATAAGCACCAGACCATAAATATTTTTTGTGATTGGACACCTTTCCTTTCTTTATTTAACTTAGTGGTTCTTGTGCTCGAAAGATATTTACCTACTGAAAAACCACCAAAACCCTCTGAATAGAAATAGATAAAAGCAATTAGAATATTCAAAAGTAGCTTTTTATAAAATACTATATAATTTATTTGAACCATTAACGGTTTATCGTCTCCAGAATAATTGAATATTCTAATTAACCACAGAGCGCTATATCCAAGTAAGCTGAATAATAATGAGGTGACCCCAAATAGGAAAATAAGGTCCAAAAGACAAGGTAAAGATTTCAAGTAAGAAAGCACACTTTGATATTCATAATTTGAGAAATTCTCAATTAGCTTTGTTTTCGTCTCTAAAGTTTTCTATTTCGTAAAGCTTCCCTAAAAGCTAAAGCGTAGAAGTATGACCATACTACAGCGAATATCAAGAACCAAAAACCCAGGAACGCTACAATAAAGCTATGCCAGTACGGGTGGTACTTAACCTCCGTAGAGGCCACATAAAGTGAAATAGGAAGTGATATAATTGCACCTGGCACGATTTCTAAAATTATTTTCGTCCTTCTCTTTACCAGATTCTCACCTTAGTAAATCATGTATTTAGTAACATAAATATTTCTCTAATTTTTCCCATGTTGTTGGGTTACAAAACAATTATAAAGTGATATATTTATTATCTGTCTGAGCTTGATTAATATTTTAGAAATTAGTGTTGGTGAATTGTTATTTTAACCTATTAGATGGTTGAAAAAAACACTCTGAAATCTAAGGGAAAAATTTTATAAATGCAGGAATTGCCATAGAAAGCGTTTTGGTGTTTATTGCGCTTCTAACGCAAACACTCCATGCCCCTCTATTTATACATGGAATGAAAACGACTTCGTATTTTGAGTCTTCTCCAGCGCGGACGATTAACTCTCAGCATTTCCATTATTAATATTTTTTTGACTACCATAACCTATTATTATCTGTAGAACTAGTCCTTTAAATCAGCAATTTCCACGATTTGTTTTCATACTTGGGCACTCCCCGATCTCATTTATTTCATATTTGTTGTAATAGTGTGGTCGCATGTCGATACTCATCTGATAGGTATAACTTGGTTATGTTTGTTATCCTGTGAAATTTATACACAATTAATTACTCATTCAAGAACTGGAAAAACCCTTTCTGTTTTCCATTCCAATTTATGCCCTGGTTTCTCAATCCTACTCATGGTTCTACCCTGCTTACCTGTGAGTGTAATATTATCATAAATAGGGTGCATTATTATGTTTCTTGGTATGCGGAGATTGTGAGTTAACAAAATATGGTTCCACTGTGTTTAATGAAAATAGAGGTTCAGGGTTCATCCATTCATCAACACAGCTCAAGAGCTCTGCTAGTTCAGGAATAGCCGGTGCAGAACATTATGGTACATTGGGCGAAGCATGGGGTAACACAAAGCTTGACAGGCACAATGTGATGGAAGGAGAAATAGTATGATTCTTAAACTCAATGGTTTTTGCAATTTTTATTCTATTCTGCGGCTACTATTTTTTAGCCCCGTGGCTCTCATAAGGATTCAGGAAGAAATTGAGTTAACTCTTTCCTGATTATAATATACATGCTTTTCACAAAGCAATGAGAGTGTTAATGACTTTTTACTTTTATTATGGAAAGGAAAGCATTATAGATATCTGGACATTTAAAGAGAAATCCTCAGATGTTCAAGCCCCCTCATATTATAATTTCCTCTGTACCTGGGGTTTTCTTTTATTCTCCCTTTTGTTAAGCGATCGAGAAGCCTGTCAAAAGCGATCGCACCTTCAACCCTTGCAAGCGGGGCTCCAAGGCAGAAATGAATACCCTCTGAGAAGGAAAGATGTCTTATCTCTTTTCGTGTTATGTCAAACTTATCCGGTTCGTTGAATATCGCCTCATCGTGATTGGCAGATCCAATCAGGGCTACTATGAACTTATTTTTCCCAATGGTATGACCTTCTATTTCAACATCATCTGTCATGGGGACTCTTGACACCATCTGAACTGGTGAATCGTACCGGAGCATCTCTTCTATAGCATTTTTTATCATGGATCTGTCGTCAGAAAGCATGTCAAGCTGATCCCTGTTCCTCATTAGTGCATAGGATCCATTACCGATTAGATTGGTTGTGGTCTCATGACCTGCCACAAGCAGCAGTGCGCATAATGTTAGAAGTTCCTCCACTGTTATGTTGTACCCTCCTTCCATATCATTTACCATTTTGCTTATCAGATCTTCCGAAGGATCTTTTTTTCTTCTCTCAATCAGTTCATTGAAGTATTTTCCCAATTCACCTTTTGCAACAAAACCACCGTATATCTCGTCATCGGAAGAGAATGGATTCATAAGCTTCGCAAACTCATCCGACAGAACCTTGAACTTGGGCATGTCCTTTTCAGGCACCCCCATCAGTTTTGCTATAACGTAGGCAGGAAGCGGTGCTGCAAATTCTGTAATCAGATCTATTTCACCCCTTTCATTGGTCTCAAGCAATCTATCACAAAGATTCTCTATGAAAGGCTTCAGCTGCTCTATGGATCTTGGTGTGAATGATCTGGACGCCAGATTTCTAATTCTTGTATGATCGGGAGGATTAAGTGACAGTATTGATCTTGGTTTCATCTTTGGATGTTTTTCACCATAATCTTTCAGGTATTTATCCCGGATGGGTGAAACATCTTCTGACTCATTTGGAGTGTGACCAAATTGTTTTTCCTTTAGAATCAATTGGCATGTCTCATACCTGCTGACTAAGAACGCATCCCAATTCCTGGAATAAACGATGGGAAATTGCTTTCTCAGGATACTGTAAAATGGATATGGGTCCTGCAATGATTTATTCATCTCTTTTAAAATATTATCATCTGATTCCATTTTTATCTATTTAAGATAATGGAATTCTATAAATAATTTTTTATAGATATTAGTTCTGTGAAGGAATTACACTATTAATTTTCCAGATGGAATAATCCCTGCAGGAACAGGCTCAGGCTGATTTCTTTCAAAAATTCCCATTGTTGCACTGCTGTCAGGATATATTGTTCTCCCATTCATATAATATACTCCCTATCAGTTCGATCACTTTGCCTTTTTTTAATCTGATCATTATTGGGGTCAAATTTGCAACATATGTGATATTTCATCGTAGACCAGTATTAATCAATACACATTTAATGATATAATTCAACCATGAGACCCTAAGTTATATTCATCCTCTTTGTAATGCTGAATCTTTGACATCTATCCAAACATCTTAAGAAACGGATGCGCTCGTTATCACTTTCAAGTATATTTGGATCCTATGGAAAATACAGTCATATCTCTTCTTATCAGAATCACAGTTAATGAAACAAATCTAAAAATAATGAAAATGACAGTGTGAGCTGGTAATTTCCATAGACGATGTCATTAACTCCTGGCGCCGTTACCTATCTTTAATGTTCTTGTGAATCATATTTTTCTGATACTGAAGCATTCTATGTGACAGTTTGTATCTGACTGCAATCTGAATATTCAAGCAGCGTCTCGGTTATAAACGCTTAAACCAGCATTGTGGTTTCAACAATTCCTTTTGGATCAAATCAGTATGGAGCAGCCTTTGATTCATCCAACGGACACATTTATGTCATAATGCTATTTCCAGAATCTATAAGTATCATATCTCCTAGAAAACTTGTTGAATCCTATGCCGTAACATTCATAGAATCAGGTCTTCAATCAGGAACATCATTGTCTGTAACTGGTAGTAACTCTTGAGGGAATAACTGAATCATCCCTATCAGTTATTATAACATTCACAGAGCACAATAGAACATACTCATATAGGGTCACAAATGCATCGGGATATTCAGTATCGCAATCATACGGTTCAGTAACCATAAATTATACTTACGAATCTACTGGTAAATCTAGATCTTCCGGAATATCTGGTATAGAATTCTACGGCATCATAGATGAGGTAGTTTCCATTGCAGTTATAGGTTCTGCAGTTGCACTTATAAGGAAGAGAAAAAAGTCTATTCCATCAGTTTTTCGAAACTTAGCCTATACTGAAGAAGGTCTTTTTTATGGAAGAACGTGTATATACTTAATTAAATAATTTGATACTCCTTATACTCAACTAAATTTAGCCCTAAAGATTTTAATTAAATTTTCTCCTTTCATTATTTCTTTTTTTAAATTCAAATTAAAAAACTAATTCTTTCTTTTAACAAATTAGTAAGATTTTTCAAATTTCCAACCCAGCTTTTATTTAACAGATTTAAATTATTTCTTTACTGGAAGAAGAACAAAGGCGTATTAAATTTGACCTATTCATTTACTTTCTTGTGATCTTTTATTCAGTGGTTTCAAAAAAAAGAAGCAAATTCCTAACAGTATATAACAAAAACTTATTTCATTTATACAAACTTCTTAAGAAGAATCTTGAACAGGAAACAAAAAAATATTATGTAATAATAAACTTTTATATTAATAACTTCAATGTAATTTTGCAAGCGAATAAAAGATTTTAAATAACATGCGTATTTCACAATATGAGAAGGATCTCAATTCCAAGGAAGATTACATTGCCACAGGTATTTGTAGCTATTGTTATCTTTTCTTTTCTGGCGGCTTCTGTTCAAGCTTCAGTTGGTCAATTTAACAACAACATCTCCACCTCTAAAGGTATAAATGTCTCATCATTGGTTCAGGTAAAAAATTATACAGAAACTGGTTTTGTGAAATACACTCTTTTGTTGTTTAACAACACACTCTTAAATGGTAATGTATACACTAAAAATTGTGATATATGCCCATTCGATGCAACATTCGATTCGTCAACTGGTAACGTATATGCCATAAATTATCATTCCAACACGGTTTCAGTAATAAACGATACCACAAACAAAGTTATTTCAACGATTTCAGTGGGAACAAATCCAGAAGAAGCAGCATTCGATTCGTCAACTGGTAACGTATATGTAACGAATTTTGGATCAAGTAGCGTTTCAGTAATAAACGATACCACAAACAAAGTTATTTCAACGATTTCAGTGGGAACAAATCCAGTTGGTGTAGCCTTCGATTCTTTTGACAGTGATATTTACGTAGCGAATCTTAATTCTAACACAGTCTCAGTGATAAACGGTTGCACAAACACTGTCATTTCAACGATTTCAGTTGGAAAAACCCCATTTGGGGTAGCTTTCGACTTATTCAACGGTAACTTATATGTTACAAACGAAAATGCTAACACAGTCTCAGTGATAAACGGCTATGCAAACACTGTCATTTCAACGATTTCAGTAGGTGCAAATCCAGATGGAATAACCTTTGATTCATCCAACGGGTATATTTATGTTGATAATTATAATTCTAATACAGTCTCAGTTATAAACCCAGCAACAAACACTGTCATTTCAACTATTTCAGTCGGATCCGTTCCAAATGGGATAGATTTTGCTTCATCCAATGGATATATTTATGTTTCTAATTCTGGTTCTAATACAGTCTCAGTGATAAACGGCTCTACAAACACTGTCATTTCAACTATTTCAGTAGGTGCAAATCCAGTCGGAATAACCTTTGATTCATCCAATGGGTACATCTATGTAGTAAACTTTTATTCAGGTTCAGTAAGTATCATACCTACAATAAAACAACTTTACTATTATTGTGCCAATTTTACAGAATCGGGTCTTCCATCAGGAGCACCATGGTATGTCAACATCACAATTCATGATTCAGGTCCAATAACAGGAACATCCTATTCATTATCTTTACCAAACGGAACATACACATACACAATAGGAACAACCAACAAGTTATATCATGCCAATGAAGGATCATTCACTGTAAATGGTTCTAAATCAAATAACACAATAATGGTTTCCTTCTCATTGGTAACATATACAGTAACATTCATAGAAACAGGAATAGAATCAGGGCAGTCATGGAATGTTGACATAAATGGTGTTACACACACAGTTACAGGATCATTCTTAACACTTTCAGGAACAAATGGAACATCCTTCACATACAGTATAGTGAACTCATCCAGTTACTACGTA
>NZ_JBLSDG010000013.1:0-41072 GCF_052315375.1 Caldiplasma sukawensis | reverse complement strand
TATTTCAGCCATCTTCCTTGTGGATATTCCCTTTGAATACATGGATACAACAAGATCATCAATACCAGCATTCCTCTGGTATTTCTCAAATAGAGCTGTCTGGAATTCGTTATTTCGATCCCTTGGAATTCTCAGATCATTGATCTTTCCGTATCTTGTTCCAAGATCCCTTTCGTAATATCCATTCCTCGATCCCTTATTCTCTTCAAGGAATGCCTCTATCTCTCCCTTCATGAGAGATTCCATGAACTCCTTCACTGTCTTCCTTACAATCTCCGATATCTTTTTATCAAACTCTTCCATTATTCATTGCCTCCTGTGGTTGTTCTTAGGAGGCATCCTTTTATGTTTCATGAAATTTATCCATTGTTGATGGAGTTATTTCATTTGTTCTTACACAAGATTTGGGATACTATCTTTTTATATTTTTTGGAATACTTTAACATACACTAAATTAAACATATTATGATTTTTTAAGGAGAATATGAAACAAAATAAATTCAATTAAAAATCTATGAGGAACTTAAAAACCATTAAAATTTTTACTTTTTGACTGTCCTGAGAATTAATTATGCTAATAATAAAATGGGTTTTTGAATCATTTTATTTTAAGACAGTGCGAAAATATTTTATTATTTGTGAATTATTATAAATAAGTTCATTTAAGTCCATTTTCTTTCATTTCCTCTATTAACCTTTCACTGAGAACTTCAAGTTCTCTGATTAGAAATTCCATTCCGGGACTTTTGATTTCAGATAAGAGTTTTAAGGTTGAAATTTTTTCGGAGCTTGGTTTAACTTTGGGTGCATCTGACACTATGAATTCTAACACAACTCCAATAATATTAAAGAGTTTATTCCAAGGAATCTTATTAACCTGCTCTTTCAAATATTCGAAGTCCACAGAGGATAAAATTTTATTCAAGATCTCTAAAATGGTTAAAAATGTTGAAAATGCCTGCAATAATTCCATGTTGCTGGAATAATTGAATATCATATCCGATTGTTCGGATAAGGCATCAATGATTGCAAGAATCCCTGATTCTTGAAGTTTTTTCACTGTGATTATTGCCGGTTCAACTTCAGATAGTTTTTGAAGCAAATTTCTTATTCTTTCGTTTTGATTTTCATCCATCAATACCAACCCCCATATATGGAAGCAAGAAAATATTTTTCATAGATTGCATGTGCCATCTTCATCAATCTGTTTTTTCCCATTGATCTGCAATCTGGAAATGGAACGTTAGGCATTGTTATCTTATTCCTGAAATCACAGTAGGCTATCCAACCCGCATCTCCCGTATCGGATGCACACAATCCAACTGTATTGTAAGGAACTGGTTCATAGGAACCCAGAATGTCAGAGGCAACCATTGATGCAACAGTATCAGCCTGAAAATGAGCAAAAACTCCTGCCATTCCAAGACCGATGGTTGGTGAGATTGCATCCCCAATTCCATAAATATCGTCATATTTTCTCGTTCTGAAATTGTTAATGTTGGAGTCAAGCCATCCGTTCTTTGAGACAATTTCAGGGTTCTTGTTAATAAAATCATGAGGTTTGTGAGGAGGTGCAACAATTCCAAGATCATAATCAATTTGTTCCCCTGATTCTCCAATTAATTTTTTTGACTCACCTCTTATTTCAGATAGCTTGAATCCATTTATTGTATGGATGTCCCTCTCTGAAAGCCACTTTGTTACAGGATCTGAAATCACAGGGCCAAACATTGCCATTGGCTTTGGAGCCCAATGCGCCACAGTTATTTCTATATTTTTTCTAAGGCCCTTCTGTCTGAAATAATCATCAAGCATTAAAGCCATCTCCCATGGTACCGGAGGACATTTATACATCTGTGTCGTAACTCCTATAACGATTTTCCCAGATTTGAATTCTGAAATTTTTTTTCTTAATTTCATTGCATTGTCCATGTCCCAAAAATGATATACATTTTCATAACCTGGAAACGATGTAACATCAAATTTAACACCTGGTGAAAGAACAAGAATATCGTATGAAATTGTTTTTCCAGATACAACAATGGTTCGATTTTTTGCATCTATACTGGTTACTTCCCCCTTAATTGCATTAATTCCTGAGTTTGAAAAATTTTCTATACTCACACTTATCTGATTTGGTTCTCTGTTTCCAAGTGCCACAAGAGTATAGGAAGGTTGGAAGTCTGTTTTACCGTATTTATCTATTACCGTTATTTTTACATCTTGATTTTTCAGCAATTTATTGATTCTACTGGCTGCAATTCCGCCACCAGCTCCTGCTCCCACCACAACAATGTTTTTTACCATACTTAAAATAGTACAACTCAATTAATAAGATTTATCCATTACATATTCGTATTTATATGAAAAAGAATTAAAGTTAAAATATAGATTAATAAAATTTTAACCAGTTTATCTGGAAGTTTCTTCTGGCAGATCCTCATGGAATTTTTTAAGTTCTTCTAGCATTTGTCCTATTGCATAATCCAGCTGTGGGTCTTTTCCATTGTAATAATCAATTGGTGTAAAAAGAACCTCCTCATCAGGCTCTGCTCCCCAGTTTTCCACCCCCCATCCCACATCCTTGAACCAGTATGAAAATTCAGGCTGAGTTAGTGTTGTGCCATCAATAAGCTTCCTCTTTGGATATATTCCCACAACTCCTCCCCAGGTTCTTTCACCTATTAGCTTTCCCAGCTTCATCAACTTGAATGAATGACTGAAAATATCACCATCAGAAGCAGCATACTCGTTTGTTATGGCAATCATTGGACCCTTGACTGAATTTGCAGGATACGGTGACAATATGCCCCTTCTGGGTTTGTCATAGCCTATTCTTCCCTTATGTAGTTGTCTTAAAACCAGTTGAGATACGAATCCTCCTCCATTGTATCTGACATCTATTATTATTGCATCCTTTGATATTTCGCTAACAAAAAGCCTGAAAAATTCACGAAGACCGTTGATCCCCATATCAGGAATGTGAATGTACCCAACTCTTCCACCCGTCTTTTCATGAACATATCTTCTGTTGTTCTCAACCCAGCTTCTATATCTTATGAATTTATCGTCCTCCATTGGCTTGACAAAAACCCTTTTGGATTCTCCATTGCCATCCCTGAAAGTCATCTGAAGCATCTGATTATTCCTGTTAGAAAATATCTCATACATTTTTGAAAGAGAGGTTACCCTTTCACCCTCAACTGATTCAAGTACCCATCCTTCCTCAGGTATAATATTTGAGAGATAGAATGGACTCTTTTCATTCTCATTGGATGGATCACCCATGTGCAATTTTTTCAGAACACACTTTCCATTTTCCATAGTGAAGTCTGCACCAAACCTTCCAAATTTCAAAGGATTTATGGTTGTGTAAAAACCGTCATTTTCATATGAGTGGGAAGTGCCATATTCCCCCTGCATCTCCTGTATTACATTACTCAACTCAAATCTGGTGGAGCACCTTTCAGCAAGCTTTCTGTACTTTTCATAAATCCTTTCTGAGACGTTGTTTGCCTTTTTCTCATTCCAATAATTATCTCTTGCAAGCTGCCAAGCTTCATCGTACATTTGCAAAAAGTCTTCTCTCATATTGCTTGATATCAGTATTTTGTCCACATCAACACTTTCCTTTTCCTCTTTTTCAATGCTTCTAATGAAGTATCTTTTTTCTCCTGTTGAAAAGAATATGTCCTTTTTATCATATGAGAATTCCAATCTTGTTATGTCTCCCTCAACCTTTTTCATCTTTCTCTCTTTCAGATCATATTTGTAAAGTGTTCCTGGGTCACCCTTTGCTGATGAAAGAAATTCATTCTGATAATCTCTCTTTAATATGTAAATACCGGATTCATAAGATATAATTGATGCATAATCTCCGTTGTCCAGAGGTAGGGGTGAAGCTCTAAATATTGCATTACTCAGATCATATTCCTCTGCTTTTACATTTAATTCTGCTAATCCTGTAAATGGGTTCACATCATTTTTTTTCAATGGAATAACAAATGGCTTGGATATTGAATTAAATGCAAAATTAAAATTAAGATCGTCTCTTACAGGATCGAGAGACCTTTCAGAAAGATAATACAAATATCTGCCAGATGGATCAATTTCAGGTGAAAAATCTCTTCCTGTATCAGATGACAGATCGTATGTCTTTCTCTCAGAAATATTGAATATTCTGATCTTTGAGAATGAATAATTGGAATCTATCGCTTGTGCATGATGATAGGAGTAGGTAATGAATTTTTCGTCATCAGATATTGAGAAGTCGTTTAGGTATGAAACTCTGCTTCTGTCAACCATCACAGTGTTTCCGTTTTCAGTATTAATCATCATAAGCTCAAATCTGTCATTTGAAAAAACAATATACTTCCCCGATTTGGATATCTTAATTTTGTATATGTTTCCGAAATCGCCCCTGTATTCTTTACTTTCATGATTCTTGAGACTGAATGATTTCACCATATCTCCCTTTGTTGAGCCAAGAATGTAATATACCATATCACCAGAGATGACACTATTTCTAATCCTCAATTTTTCATCAATCTTAATTCTTGATTCCACCCTGTAATCTGTTACAAAACTCTGACCCCTTGAAACTATGGAAAGTTTTGATCTGTCATAGAAGTTAATATTCTCCAGAAATTCACTTGCCTTAAAGCTCAATCGCGCATCATCGGGTTCACCCATAGGAATATCGAGTTTCTTGCATTCTGAAGTTTTTACATTCATTAAATATATGTTTCCTTCCATGGAAAACACTATTAGGTCCCCATATGAATTGAGATGCCTTGGGTAATAATTGTGGAATGATGTGTGCCTTTTGAGATCCTTTCCCTCCAAATCAGTTGAATATATCTCACCAGAGCCCTCCAAATCTGTAACAAAATATAGTCTATCGTTGCATATAACAGGACTTGAAACATGTGTCCTAATATCAACAATTTTCCTGAAACCGGCGGAAATATTACCCCTCCATATTTTTCCTCTCTGTCCACCTTTATATCCCTTGAAGTGATAAAGCTCAATTGTGTTTCGTCCGATGAAGATGTCTCCATCCTTCTCCATATAATGGTTCACGGCACCAAGGGGCAGCTCTTTAAAATTTGTTTCTTCATTGTCGAAAACGTATGGAAATACCATCCAGGTAAATGGCTTGAACAAATCTGTAGAAAACACAATTTTACCATCGGAGGTGAATCCTGCGATATCAGTGAACATTCTTCTATTCACAGATTTTCCACCGAGATATGTGAGCCTTTTCTCTTTTCTCTCAGTAATGTCATATGTATATAGATCTGCAGAACTTATATCCCTACCTGATAATACTCTGTAAACTATTCTTTTTCCATTTTTGTAATATCTTACATTTGATGGTACACCTTCAGGCTTAACCAACAATGATAATTTTCCATAAGATATATCATATTCCCATATGCTGTCTTTTGATATGAAAACAACTTTGTTTTCATATATATCAGGATTCATCAGATATGATTGCATAGATCGTTATTTCATATTTATATAAAAACAATGAGTGATTTATATGCTGAATTCATCATTCAATACAACAACTCATCCTGTTTATATCTCTTATAAGGGACTGGGCTGCTGTTTTAATTATTTCCCCCCTTGTAGGGAAAGCAAATGGTGTGTCAATCAGTGATCTGTAAGTCTGATTTTCTGCAATTAGATGAGAAAGAATTGGTGCAAATTCTGAAGCACCCTCCATACATATCTCAGCCCCAAGTAACCTTCCATCACTTTGGGAGACAAAAATTGATGCATGCCCTTTTTCATTCATCATTGAAGATCTTACATTGGCTGACGCTGTAACAAATCCTTTTCTATAATCTATTTTTCTTTCTATTAGTTGCTTCTCTGAAAAACCTACAAGCAAAATATTTGGTCTGGTAAATATAACCTCAGGATAGGAAAGATGATTTATTTTAAAATTCCCTCCCATTATATTTTCAGCGGCAATCATACCCTCCCTTGCAGCAGTTGTCTCCAGGTATCTTTCCTTGCGTATGCAATCACCTGCCCCATATATATGGGAATTCGTTGTTTTCATTCCATCATCAACAATTATGTAACCATTACTGTCCAATTTAACTGATACTTTTTCAAGGTTTAGATTCTCAGTGTTTGGAATTCTCCCGGTTGCTACCATCACTGATTGTGTCTCAATGATATGATTCTTTCCTTCTTTTAAAATGTGTATTTTAGAAAGATCTTCCTGCTCCTCCACATATCTTATGGTGGAATTTTCATGAATTTTTATACCACACTGTTCCAGTGACTCCTTTATTGTGTTTCTGGTCTCATCTGAAAATTTCCCTAGTATTGTTCCTCTAGTAATAATTTGAACTTCAACACCTAGCAATGAGAGTGCCTGACCAATTTCACATGCAATATATCCACCACCCAATATAACCAAACTCTCTGGAAACCTTTTCAAATTCCATATGGTATCGCTTGTTATGAATTTCGAAAGGCCTTCAATTAGAGGAATTTTTGGGTGTGATCCAGTTGCAACAACATAATTTTCAGCTTTAATTGTGAATTCCTCATCATGATTATTAATTCTCAGACTTTCATTGTAATCAAATTTCCCAATACCTTCAATGTATGTAACATTACCATAATACTTCAAAACTTCCTCATATTTTGTAATTCTTGATCTCTCCTTAAAATCCTTAATTCTTTCCATTATCTCCTTAAGAGAAATTTCTGAATCCACCTTATTGACATTTGTCAAATTTGAATTTCGAAAACTATCTGCAAACGCAAGCAGATGTTTTGAGGGAACACACCCCCTGTTAACACATGTTCCTCCTATTTGACCATTTCCTATCATTGCTACCTCAATCTGGTTTTTAGTGATTTCAGAGATGTGAATTGCTGCTGAGAAGGCTGAAGCTCCGTTTCCAATTATTGCAACGTCAAAAATCTTCATATTATAATTCCCTCATTTTCATTGCCCTGTATCCTGTTTTTTCAGAAAAAACCGGATTCATTAGTATTTCATTTTCCCCTACTGTTTTATCATCATAGTATACCAAAGCCTCTCTTTTTTCATAGTTCACTTTTGCATTTACACCTTTCATAGAATTGAGTGACCTTTCAATGGTGATTGCACAATCATTGCAGTTCATTCCAAAAATTTTTAATTTCATTTCACTCATGAAAAATGATTTTCTTTATTTATAAAAAGAAATTGTTAATAAAAATTAACCACTTATAATTTCATGGACGGTATGTTTATTTCACCGGATGAATGATCGAAATATATATTCTTGATTTTAAGATATTCACTTATGCCATAATTACTACCTTCACCAGCCTGGCCAGTTAGACGGAAACCTGTGTGATACCCCTGACTTGCCTCTGGTCCAGGCATGTTTATATAAAGTTCACCAAACCTTATCCTCTGAGCTGCCTTCAATGCGTTTGTCACGTTTGATGTAAAAAGGTAGGAAGCAAGACCGTATTTTGAGTCGTTTGCTCTTTCCAGCATTTCATCAAAATTATTTACCTTCTGGGTTCCTATTATTGGCCCGAATATTTCTTCCTGAAATATTGGTGAATTCTGTGGAACATCTTCTATGATTGTTGGCTCATAGAAAAATCCTGAAGAAAAGGGTTTTTCCATTTCAGGTACCTTTCCACCCATGATTATTTTGAGGTTTTCCTTCTTTGCTATTTCCACATATCTGTTCATGTTTGTTACTGCACCTTTATTTATCAGTGGCCCCATCTGTGAATTCTCAGGATTTCCTGTTTTCATCTCAGCAACTAACTTTGTCCATATCTTCATAAATTTTTCATAGATTTCCTCGTGTACATAGAGACGTTCAGATGCTATGCAAGATTGACCCGCATTCCAGAACTTTGCCCACATCAATGATTTTGCAGCTCTCTCAAGATCCGCATCCTTCCAGATCATAAAAGGTGCTTTTCCTCCCAGCTCAAGTATAAGCTTAGCCATATTTGATGAACTCTTTTCCATGATTCTCTGACCAGTTTCAGTTGACCCTGTCATTGTTACAAGTGCTACATTCTTGTGTGAAACCAGATAGTCCCCTATTTCTGATCCTTTTCCGGTGATAAGATTCAAAACACCCTTAGGAATGCCGGCCTCTATGAATTTTTTTACTATCCATTCTGCAGTCTTTGGTGTGTCTGAGCTTGGTTTCAACACTACAGTATTACCGGTGATCAAAGCGGGAGCAAGTTTTCTTGCAACCATTCCTGCAGGAAAATTCCATGGGGTCAGGGCAAGTACAACACCATATGGTTCCCTGTACTGAAATATTATCCTATCTGAATTTGAACCTTCCACAACGTCTCCCGTGAGCTTCCGTTCAAAACCACAGTAATAAAAAATCTGATCAAGAACACCGTCAACCTCTTCTTTCGCCTGAGGTTTAACCTTTCCGCACTCCTCAAGTAATATTTTCTCGAGTTCTGACCTGTTCTTTTCTATAAGTTCTCCTGCCCTTCTTATTATTGCGGATCTTTCCTTTGAGCCGAGACGGTTCCATGCCTCAAATGCATCAAGTGCGGCATCTATGGCCCTTGAAGCATCTTCTTTGGTAGATGCTGGAAATTTGTCGTATATCTGTCCAGTTGATGGATTCAGATCGTCAAGTGTTTCACCATTGGAAGAATCCACCCATTGTCCATCTATAAAATTCTTCATGGATGAGGACTACTAAATAGAATTTATTTTTTTCCTATTTATTGAGGTAATTTTACACCCATTGTCTTCACATTGTAGGAACGAGCCACAAGGTCTCTTATCATCTTTATGTTTTTTCCGTCCTTTCCTATTGCCTTTCCTATCTCTGCAGGATCAACACTAACCTGTACGTCCATACCAGTTTCTCTCCATGTTACATGAATTTCATTTACCTTATATCTGAAAAATATGTTCCTAACGTATGTTATAAGGTCTGTGGAATATTCTGCTATGAGTATGCTTTTTTTCACCTTTTCCCTGAGCTCAGCCACCACGTTTTTATTTTTCCTGAACATCTCTGCCATTCGGTGTTCATTCACAATGAATATTACAAGGTCATCATTTTCTATTAGATCCTTAATGTCAACCCTGCTTATTTTTTCAAAAACCTTTCTGTATTCCATCAATTTGTTGTCTATTATAATTTCTCCAGAAGACATCTTAACACCCTAAGTTCATTCTTTTTTTATGTGTCCTTTGTACACAAGGTCTACTGCACCGGTCCCCAGAGTGATTGGCTGACCCACAATTATATTCTCTGCTACACCCCTCAGGCTGTCAGTCTCACCTATTATGCCAGCCCTGAACAGATGTTTTGTAGTTATTTCAAATGCGGCCCTTGCCAGAACACTGCTTTTAGTTCCTGAAATTCCCTGTCTTCCAACAGATTTTACATATCCCTCAAATGTCATCATGTCAGCAACAAGCATAAGATGTCTATCATCCACCTCAAGTGATTGCTCTGAAAGTGTTTTCTTTGATTCTATGTATATGGCATTTCTTGCTGCCTCTATACCCAGAACACTGGCTATTTCAATTATGTCATTTGTTATTGTTCTTGTTGCATCCACACCTTCAATTTCAAAAACCTGTTTCAGATTTGATCCCTGTGTCTGAATCACATATTTTCCATCTTTCTTAACTGCAACAGCCCTTTTAATTCCTGGCAGTCCCTTTATTGTCTTGTTTCTTATTTCCTCCAGATTTGAATAGAGTTTTTTGTATTTCTGTTCCGAGGCTCTAACTTCAATTGTTCCATCATCATTTTCAATTATTGTTGCTCCTTTGATTGTTGAAAGCGATCTTAATATGTCATCCCTTTTAATTCTTCTTCTCTCCATTTGTTCCTTTGATGGTTCAATTATTACCGTTAGTTCCTCAGGGTTTACAGATATGGTTGATATATCCCCTATTGTTATATTTTCAATCTCCTTTATTACCCTCTCCACCTCTGCCTCATTGTTTTCAATCTCCTTTTCCATATAAATTTCCATTGATGGGGTTGAGGGTGTTTTTCTTGCATCCACAATCTCAATTAGTCTGGGCAAACCTACTGTTACATCCACTTCCTTAACTCCAGCAAAGTGGAAAGTTCTCATGGTCATCTGAGTGCCTGGTTCACCTATGCTCTGTGCAGCTATAATACCTACAGCCTCATAAGGATCAATTTTTCTTTTATCAATTTCCTGCTCTACTCTCTTTAGAACCATTTCAAAAAAATTCTTTCCCTTTTCATTCTTAACTTTTAAAAGTTTTCTTGCATCTTCAATTGTTATGAAATAACCCTTTTCTCTTTCCTTCATTATAAGGTTGAAAACTTCATCATCGATTTCAGTCTCAAATTTTTCCTTGTGGGATGCAATTACTTTTTCATATTCTGCAACATAATTTGATACCACTTCAAGGAGTGGGTGCCCGTTCACATAGAATTCCCTGGGTGAAAGGTGAGGTGAAAGTTCATCTATTGAACTTATGAGAATTAATGATTTAAGAGTATTCTGCTTATCCTTGCTTTTCACCTTTTTAAAAATGTTTTCTACATCCTTGAATACCTCAACCCCATCTATTTTTACGTGATATCTGACCTTTGATTTTTCAACGCTTATGTATCCATCCCCAACGCCATCACTTACCTCAAAATCCACAGCATATTTTATTGGAACCATTTCTTTTAATTTTTTAACGTTTTGTGTGCTATCTTTCCATACAAGAACTTTCAAGATGAATCAGCCTCCATATCGAATATTATATGATCTATATCAATTGGTTCACCCTTATCACTTCTTGTTGGATCTATGGAATCTTCACCATAAGTAAATTGTACAACACTCCCTGTTGTATCAGTAACTTTTCTTTGTCTATCCACCTTAAGATCCTCAAAAGCATTTATGAGTCTTCTCTGCATGTAACCACTTCTTGATGTTCTTACAGCGGTATCCACAAGACCTTCCCTTCCACCAATACTGTGTAGAAAATATTCAAGTGGATTGAGACCGGTTTTATAAGAAGATGTAACAAATCCTCTGGAGTTTGCCCCAAGATCTCCCCTCTTAAAGTGAGGGAGAGTCCTCCCCTCGAAACCCCTGTTTATTCTCTGACCTCTTACTGACTGCTGCCCTACAATACCAGCCACCTGGGAAATGTTAAGCATCTTTGCCCTTGCTCCTGATCTTGCCATTATCACAGATGAGTTATTAAGTCCAAGGTACTGGGATGCTATTTTTCCTGTATTATCTCTTGCTTCTCCTGTCTCTTTCATTATTTCCTCTTCAAGTGTGTCCTCTACAGATTTGCCTTCCTTTGGTTGCAATGTTTTATTGTTGTAAGATTGAACGATTTCATTTATTTTACCCTGTGTTTTTTCTATAATTTCCTTTATATCTATGACTGCAGACTCAGGTATATCATAATCACCTATACCTGTGGAAAAACCTCTGTATGAGATGTATCCAACCGCAAGCCTGGTCATATTATCAATAAACCTCGCGGTCTCATCGGAACCGTATTTTCTGTAAATTTTATCAATTATTGCCCCCTCAAATGGGGAAATAGCATTTTCATCGATTGTACCATGAATCATTCTTCCCTTCACTATTACAACGTCAACATCCTCAGGAGTATCTTCGAATTCAGAGTGGTATTTTCCGTCTTCCCCTAGTTTTGCTCCTGAACAGAGCTTACTTCTGAATTTTACATTGAAACCCTCAGGCAATATAGCTGAGAAAATATCCCTTCCACTGTATAATTTAACGCCCTTTTCAATCTTCGTTGGTTTTATTGATATATTTTCAGGAAGGTATGAAGTTATGTGTATCATATCCTCCTCTGAAAACATGGGGTTGCCATGTGTTAGGAGGAAAAGAGCAGTAACATGATCGTGAATCCCGCCAATAATAGGTCCTCCATACCTGGGTGACATTATCTGTTCCTGTACCTTCATAATAATTCTTGCCTCTGCCTGACTTTCCTCTTTTTGCAGAACATGGAGATTCATTTCATCTCCATCAAAATCCGCGTTGTATGGTGTACATACTGCAAGATTGAACCTAAATGTCTGTTGATCAAGTATTCTCACTGTATGCCCCATCATTGACATCCTGTGCAACGATGGCTGTCTGTTAAAAAGTACAATATCACCTTCCTTGATCTGCCTTTCAACAATCCAGCCTATATCCAGTTTAAGGCTGTTGTCCTTTGCATTTTCCCTTGTAATTTTAATTCTTCTACCATCAGGTCTCAATATATAATTTACACCTGGTATATACTTTCCAAATTCGTCTACAGGATCTGGCCCTTTTTCAACCAACTCCCTCATAGCTTCCAGATTGAACTGGTTAACATTGACTGGTACTGTTAGCTCCCTTGCTGCCTTAACAGGAATGCCCACCTCATTTATTGACAGGAATGGTTCTGGAGAGATCACTGTTCTGGCTGAGAAATTTACCCTTTTACCAGATAGGTTTGATCTGAATCTGCCTTCTTTTCCTTTCATTCTCTGAACAAGAGTTTTCAATGGTCTTCCTGACCTATGCCTAGCAGGGGGAATTCCAGCTGTCTGATTATCAAAATAGGTAGTTACATGGAATTGCAGGAGATCCCACAGATCCTCTATTATCAATTGTGGAGAGCCATTATCCCTGTTTTCCCTTAGTCTCTGTGAGATTCTTATGATATCCACAAGCTTGTGTGTCAGATCGTCCTCACTTCTTTCACCGGTTTCCAAAGTGATTGATGGCCTTACATTTATTGGTGGAACGGGCAACACACTTAGGACCATCCACTCTGGTCTTGCATAATCTTTGTTCATTCCAAAAAATATTAGATCCTCATCCGGAATTTTTTCTAGTCTCTCTCTTATCTCCTTTGGCGTTATCTTTTTCTCTGCGGCCGCATTTTTCTGGGAAGCTTCTCTGAATGTTGTAGGCTTGTCCAGTACTATTTTCTTACTCTTCTCACCACAATAGGGGCATATCTCCCTTTTTGCAGCCTGATCTGTTATCCTTTTTATTGTAATTGTTAAAAGCTCCGGATCAAATTCCTCCAACTTTCTCTCCGTTAACTTTTCATAGAATACTCTTTTCTCATCTTCCGTTAGTTTTATTTTTCCACAATTCTGGCAGGAAGCTTCAATGAATGTTTTTATGTCTTTTACAAAACCCACATGTATAACTGGCATTGCAAGTTCGATATGGCCAAAATGTCCAGGGCATTCATCCACCCTCCCACCACAGGTTGCACATTTTAGACCGGGTTCAATAACACCCATGTGAAGATCCATCAAACCTTTTTCTATTGGATATCCATCATCATCATAGGTGTCAGGAGTTATTACCTTTACCTGAGAAATTTTCCTGATTTCATCAGGAGAAAGCAGGGCAAACTGAATATTCTTAATTATCTTAGATATATTATTACTCATTTTAAATCACCCAGAATTAATCTCATCATAACACCAAGAGACATAAGTTCGTCCCTCATCAGTTTAAATGCATAACTAGTTTCAACAGGATGTATGTTTCCCGTATTTCCACATACAGGGCATCTCATTGTACCCTTTTTCCTGTCAACTATTGCAAGATGACCACAATTGGGATTTCCACACACATAAAGAATGGTTCCATCGCTCTGATCAAGAAGCCTGTCTTTTATAACCATAGACGCACCATGAGCAATCAGTGTGTCTCTTTCCATTTCTCCGAATCTGAGACCACCCTGTCTGGATCTTCCCTCCGTTGGCTGTCTGGTGAGTATCTGAACAGGCCCTCTAGATCTTGCATGGAACTTTCCCGCAACCATATGGTGCAGTTTCTGATAATATATGACGCCTGTAAATATATCTGCCTTCAGTTTCTTACCTGTAATACCATCATACATCACTTCAGTACTGTCATAGGAAAAACCGTTATTGAGGAGATCCTCACGAAGGGCCTTTTCCGTCTCCCCCTTAAATATGGTTCCGTCTACAAAAGAGCCTCTTGCAGATGCTACTTTTCCACCGATCATTTCAAGTATATGTCCTATGGTCATTCTTGATGGAATTGCGTGTGGGTTGATTATAATGTCAGGTATTATCCCATCCTCTGTAAATGGCATGTCTTCTTGAGGTACTATTGCTCCTATAACACCCTTCTGTCCATGTCTTGATGCAAATTTATCTCCAAGTTCAGGAATTCTGTCGGATCTTACTTTTACCTTTATTATCTTACTGTTACTCTCACTTACGGTAATTATAACGTTGTCAACGTATCCCTTCTCATTGGGTCTCATTGTAAGTGATGATTCCCTTCTTCTCTGTGGACCCAGACGTTCTCCACCCTCCTCAAGAAACCTTGGAGGAGATGTCTTACCAACCAGCACATCTGAACCCTCAACATATGATTCTGGAGAAATTATACCCTCTGAATTCAGATTCTTATAATATGATTCCATCCTCGTTCCAAGAACGTCATGTGTTGGTATTTCAAATCTATCTTCCTGACCTCCTGGATATCTTCTCTCTTCAGTGCTGTATGTTCTGAAGAAGTTTGAACGCCCCAGACCTCTCTCTACAGCAGCCTTGTTGAAAATGATTGCGTCCTGAATATTGTAACCCTGATAGGAAAGTATGGCAACAACAAAATTCTGACCGGCCGGTCTTTTACCAAAACTTATATAATCCATTACCTGAGTTTTAACAAGGGGCATCTGAGGGTAATGTAGGAAATGACCTCTGGTATCTGTTCTCAATCTAAAGTTTGTTGATGACAACCCAAGGGACTGTTTCACCATTGCCGATGCCATTGTTATCCTTGGAGATGAATTGTGCTCTGGATAAGGTATCATGGAGGCAGTTACACCAAGTATCAAAGATGGATCTATCTCAAGATGTGTGTATTCCTTGTTCAATAAAGACTTGCCTTCAAACTCCTTTCCGCATTTATTGCACATTAAAATTGTGTTTTCTTCACCTGGGTTTAACCACTGTACAATTCCTCTGTACAGAAGAGTGTTACATCTTGGGCATCTTTCAGGGATTTCATACGCATAAAGGGCTATGTAAAGATTTTCCTCCTCCTCCGCATCTATCCATTCAAGATAACCCTTTGTGAAAAGCTCATCAAACTGCATCTCCTTTAATCTAATTTTTTCCAGAATCTTTGAATTGATTTTGGGTTTCCCATTTTCAAGAACGATAAGCGGTCTTCTTAGTCGTCCCATGTCACAGTTTATCCAGACCTCGTTTGTCATTTCTTCATATCTTATGTTCATCTCTGTGGAGATTTCACCTGATCTTCTTGCTTTTCTCAATTTTTTTACAAGTTCAACAGGATTTTCGTGATATCCCACTAGATCACCGTTGATATAAACTCTGCTTTTATCTCTCTCTTCCATTGTTGGTTCAATTAAACCTTCTGCAACGGCCCTATCCAGTATCTCTTCTGAATCGGTACCAATTGAAACAGACATGAGCAGGGAGGCATTTTTAACAAGTCCGCAGTTCTGACCTTCAGGCGTCTCGTTTGGACAAATCCTGCCCCATTGAGTTGGATGCAGGTCTCTTGCTTCGAAGTGAGGTTGTGATCTTGTAAGCGGGGAAATTATACGCCTCAGATGACTCAGTGTGCTTATGTTCGATACTCTGTCAAGAAGCTGTGAAACACCTGTTCTCCCACCTATCCAGTTACCAGTAGCCATGGCATGTAGGAATTTTTGTGTCATAAGATCCTGCCTGATAGATGGTTTTAAGTTTATTGTCCCTTTTTTCCTGTTAAACCTTTTTTCAACCTCTGATTTAAGATCCTTTACCACGGATTGGAAGGCATTTCTGAAAAGTTCATCCATAAGGTCCCCTGCCAGTTTTATTCTCTTATTTGACAGATGATCCTTATCATCCTCCTTTCTCATGCCAAGGTTAAGTTCAAGAACGGCCCTGGCCATCCTTCCCAGATACAGTGCTTTTTTATAGCGGTCCTCAACCGTATCTCCGAGATGTGGTAAAAGTGATTTATCAATTATCTGTGATATTTTCTTTTCCCTGAACTCCTTTGCCTGACCAGATGCAAATCTCCTCTCAAGGTAATTTATAGCGTCCTCTGTGTTAATAATTCCTGCCTTGGATGCCGATGAGGAATGCTGTTCCTGTATTTCCCTTGCATTTTCCAAATTATAATAAATTATTGGGATCATTCCATCAGAAGAATATATGGCATTGAAAATATCGTTATCCTTCTCCATCCCCAGAGCTTTCATTATAATGACTAGGGGTATATTTCCAGGAACTGTAGGTATTGAAACGGTCAATAACCCATCTCTTCCCTTTTCCACAGAGGTCATTGCCCTGTAACCATTTGATTGTGAGAATACTTTGGCTATTTCAATGAATGTTTCATATTTTTCCTCTTTTTCAACAAGTATTTTGTTTGGTGCCAGATCCTCCAGTGACACTATTACTCTTTCACTGCCCCCAATTATAAAATAACCTCCTGAATCTGTGGGATCCTCTCCCACAAATCTCAGTTTTTCAATTCTGCTTCCATTAACAGGTCCACCGTTTCTTGCAACATAATTGTCAAGATTTGATCCGTAAAGTGTACATCTGTTTGACCTTACCATTATCGGGATTTCACCAATCTTTATTGTCTGTGGTTCCCTTTCAATTCCATCTTCCACTATCCTTACCTTAAGAAAGATTGGTGCCATGTAATTGAGATCTCTCAATCTCGCCTCCTGAGGTGTAATTTGGTTTGTTGCTCCTGAAGCTTCTTTTATTTCAGGATCTCCTATTTTGATTGTAGGTTCTCCTATGTACCTCCCTTTTTCCTTTTGTCTACCAAAATATATACGAATGTCCCTTCCTCCGGTTTTTGTTTTATCAAGAATAATTACTCCCGGCTCATCTTCATCTGAAACTCTTGTTTCATCAACTATTCTCTGTATCTGGCTTTCGTTTTTATCAGGATAACCCATGAAGGAATTCATTGAATCTATCTGGTGCTGTACTATACTATTATTCTCAAAAAAAGCATCTATTATTTCTTTCATCTTAAAACCTCATTACTTACAACTCTATAATATTCCACAGGACCTATTTTTTCGTTTCTTCTCACTATTTTAATAATTCTACCCGGCTGTATTTCACCATAAATCTCCATTAAAGCCTTTATTGCTGGATCATTTATGCTAATCTTGGGTAGAAGATCTTTCGTAACATTCAATTTTAAAAGAATCTTGTTTTCCTCTTTTACTTCAACCAAATAATGTTCGGGAACCACATTATGATGTAATATATCAAATTTACCCATATTTTTCACCTTTTTTGCGGGCCCAAGGGGATTCGAACCCCTGACCCTCTGGTTAAAAGCCAGATGCTCTACCTAGCTGAGCTATGGGCCCATTATGCCGGCAGTAGTTATGTTTTCAACATTAATAAATATTGTTTTAATTGAATTTTTCCAGTTATACAAAGATAAATCATAACAACTTCAATCAGTTATATCAATTGGGTTACACTTTAATTTGAAAGATAACATACAGGATGAAAACTTTTTTTCAAGTTAATTGATAATATGATTTCTAAAAAAATGATGTGTTAATGTAATATAAAATAGTGAAAGTAATATTTTTAAAATTTTTTATAATAATGAAGATTGATCATGTTTCATTTCATTTTTAATAATATAATTTTTTTATTTTCTAAAAAATATTGTTCGCACAGGTAATTTGAAATAACTTTGTGATTTACGGCAAGATTTTGGTTACAATTTTTAATTAAAAAGTTCTTTCTCATGTTTATAAAAATCAAATTTAATTAATAAATGAAAATTACTGAGTGATTGTCATGAAATATAATGTTGATGGGAATGAAAGAAAACTAAGAGCAGTATGGTTTGAGAACAAGACGGTAAGGATGATAGATCAGAGGAAATTACCTGAAGAGATGATAATTTTCGATGCAAAAAATACTGACGATGTATGCTACGCCATAAAAGAAATGGTGGTAAGAGGGGCCCCTGCAATAGGAATCACAGCTGCATATGGACTCGCAATGGCAAAAATGAACAATGAGGATATGAATAAGGCTGTTGAAAAAATAAGAAGTACAAGGCCCACAGCATATGATCTTTTCAGAGCGATAGAGTATATGAAAAACAATTCTTTCCTGATCAATTCTGCAGAAAGATATGCACAGGAAATTACAGGAAGATGCAAGAAAATAGGTGAATACGGCAACTCCCTAATATCCAATGGAAGTGGAATACTAACTCATTGTAATGCAGGCGCACTAGCAGTGGCTGAATGGGGTACTGCCCTGGCCCCAATGAGGTATGCCAAAATGGAGGGAAAAAATATATTTGTATATGTGGATGAAACAAGACCTAGATTGCAGGGTGCAAAGTTAACGGCATGGGAACTTTCACAGGAGGGCATAGATCACGCCATAATAGCAGATAATGCGGCTGGATACTTCATGAGGAAAGGTGCAGTTAATATTGCAATAGTAGGGGCTGACAGGATCTGTGCAAACGGAGATTTTGCTAACAAGATAGGCACATATGAAAAAGCAGTTCTTGCCAAGGAAAATGAAATACCTTTCTATGTTGCAGCCCCGGCAACAACATTTGATTTCAATCTTAAAACTGGCGATGACATTCCTATTGAAGAAAGAGGGGAGGATGAAGTACTGATTGTAAATGGAAGGAGAATAGGCCCTGAGAACAGCAAAGCCAGAAACCCAGCCTTTGATGTAACACCAAATAAGTATGTTACAGGATTCATAACTGAGTATGGAATTTTCAGACCAAACGAATTGAACGAACTCAGAAAAAAAATGTCAATTGATCTTTTTATGAGATAAAATTTTTTTAGAATTAAAAATATTAGAATTCAGAAACTAGTTCTGAATTTTCTATATTTCCCTCTTCTTTAACTTTTCCGGTTGCCATGAAAATTGCGTGTATGACTAGAACAACAAGAATATTCAATAGGAGACCGGCTATGCCTACGTATATGAAGTCAAATGGCTTGTATAAAGAACCACTGAATTTTAACTCAAAGAGCATGTACAATGTAAGAAGAAGCCCAGCAAACCATCCCAAACCAATTGAGTATTTATTGAATTTTCTTGTGTAGAGTGAGAAGTAAACAGCAGGAAGTGTCTGGAGAATGAATGCACCTCCGAATGTCTGAAGGTATATTATTTCACCAGAAGCTGCTGGTGTAAGGGCAAATATTAGGGATGCTGCAATTACTACGATTACAAGCACTCTCGAAAGCAAGGATTGTGATCTTGAGCTTGCATTGGGATTTATATACTCCACGTAAACGTTCCTTGTGAGAAGATTTGCGGAAGCTATTGCCATGATTGATGCTGGTACAACACTGGCAACCACTATTGCAGCATATGCAAAAGCAGAAAAGGTAGATGGGAAGAGATCCTTTATTAAAAGTGGAATTGCTTCAGATGAATTTGCACTTGTGAAAACTCCGTTGTTTGCAACAACTGCAGCTATTCCAAGGATAGCAACAAATAACAACAGAACATTGTATATAGGAAGAATGGAGGCGTTTCTTTTTATTGTTCTTACATCCTTGGATCCAAGAGTTCCAGTAATTGCATGTGGATAAAGGAACAATGCAAGGGCTGAACCCAAAGCCAGGGTTGTATAACCCAGGAATAGAGTAGGTGACTCAAATAGTGGTGTGTTTGGACTTCCACCTTTGACAGATGCAAACAATGATGATGCTTTTGAAAATACATTACCGTATCCTCCAAAGTGTATTGGAATGTATATAACCAGAGTGAGAACTACCAGCCATATGAGGGCATCCTTTAATATTGCAGTAAGGGCTGGCCCTCTCAGACCACTTACGAATGTGAATATTGCGACCAAAGCAAAGGCGATTATCAAAACAAGAGAAACTGGAAGTGTTAATTCCTTCAGAACATATTCTATACCTGTAATCTGAAGGGCGATGTACGGAAGTTCTGCAACGACTCCTGTTAATGCAATCAATAATGCCAAAAATCTGGAATTAAATCTGTCCTTTACATAATCTCCAGCAGTAACATAATTTCTCTTTTTTGATATGGTATAAAGCCTGGGCATTGTGGCATAAACAATTGGGTAAATCATTATACCATATGTTATGGCAAACATTGCGAGGGCTCCAGAACTTGATGCTGCCCCTGGAACCGCTATCACAGTGTATGCTGTGTAAAGATCACCCCCAAGAAGAAACCAAACCACTACTGTACCGAATTTTCTTCCTCCAACTCCCCATTCCTGGATATCAGACATGGTTTCAGGCTTTCTCCACAGATATGCAATAAACCCTATGAAAAGAGCAATAACAACCACTATGAAGAACACAACCACATCAAGGGTAGAAAAGTATCCCATTATTGACCAGCCCCCTTCTTATTGTATTCTGATCTTTCGATCATGTATACAGAGAATGTCAGTGCCGCAGCCACGAATATCCACACCAGCTGATACCAATAAAAAAACGGGAATCCGCCAAGTGTGGGACTATTTCTGTCATATATTGGATACCCAACCACCATGAAAATATATGGAAGGGCAAGCAATATAAATTTCAAAATGCTATTCATTATCATATCAATAATTAATTATATTTAAATTTTTTTAAAGTACTTATTTAAAAAATAATAGCATGAATGAAATAAAATAGAAATAAAATTTTAACGATATAATTTAGAAAATAGAAATTGTAAAAATAGGTAAAAGTTATCATTAAAAATATGATGGATAATTATTTATTTAGTAATATAACGTCCTTCAATTTCTAAATCACCCATATCATCATAGGATGGGATAATTTCTCTCTAAAAGCCATTTAGTCTTTTTATAAAACGATTTTCAATAATATCTTTAACCATAATTATAACCAATAAATGTGACAGTTAATCACGCTTCCCATCCCCTCGCGGAAGATAGTACACACGTGAAACGTGCCGGGCTTGACCGTTGGGTTCGGAATGAGACCAGGTATTACCCCGGTACTATGACCGTCACGAAAGGATATTTATGTGATTTATTTAAATTTTTATCTATATGCATATTAAGTTTAAAAATAAGATTTCTGCTTAAAGCAGGAAAAAGTGTTTATTCCATTAATATATAAAAAGATATGACGTCTTTGATCATGGTGACAAGCAGAGGCCCTTATTCATATGAAAGGGGTAGAACTGGAACAGTAAAAAAATTTAATGTTGGAGGCGTTGCAACAGGATTAAAGGCAGTGATGGAGAAATATGGAGGAGTCTGGGTGTTCTGGGGAGATGGTTCCATGGACAAGGAGCATCTTGACGAAATGGATGGAAATTACAGAATAAAAAGAATAATGCTGGATCTTAAGGAGAGAAGAGGGTATTATGATGCATATTCAAACAGTACACTCTGGCCTCTTTTTCATTACTTCAGGGAGAAAATAAAGTACAATTCATCCTCATTCAAGGACTATAAAAGAGTGAATAGGAAGTTCTGTGACGAGGTATTGAGCACAATAGAGGATAAGGCTCAGGTGATCTGGATACATGATTATCAACTTTCATTACTCCCGGGAATGCTCAGGGAAAGAGGTGTAGAAAACAAAATAATATTTACTTGGCATATACCATGGGTGTCATCGGAATTTTACTCCAATTTACCTGAGAGGAATGAAATAGTGAGAAGTATTTCAATGTCAGACTCCGTCACGTTCCATACGGAAGAATATGTTAAAAACTTTAAAGAGTCCTATTTCAGGATAGTGGGCAGAGATAAAAATATAGAAAATAAAGTTCATGCTATTCCATTGGGAATAGATTTTATGGATTTTCAAAATTTTAATGAAAAGAAAGAAAATTTAAAGGGTCAAATGAGAATAATATTTTCCATAGATCGGCTGGATTATACGAAGGGATTAATTCAGAGGCTTCTTGCCATTGAACATTTTATTATAAATTATCCTGAATTTAAAGGTAAGTTTACATATGTAATGATAGTGACACCAAGCAGATCAAATATAGAAGGATACGCTGAACTTAAGGATGAACTTGAAAAAAATGTTGGGAGAATAAATGGACTTTATGGAAGTGTGGAGTGGGTACCAATCATATACATGTATAGAAAAATAAACAGGAGGCAGCTTCTTTCATACTATTCAAGCTGTGACATAGCACTGATCACTCCTCTAAAGGATGGCCTAAACCTGGTTGCTGAGGAATTTATAGCTTCAACAAAAAATGGAGTTCTAATAATATCTGAATTCACAGGTGTTAGCAACTATTTGGATGGAGTTTTAAAGGTGAATCCAAACTCACCTGAAGATGTTGCTGAAAAGATTTGGAGAGCAATGCATATGGATGATTCTGAAAGACAGGAAAGATTGCAGTCCATGAAAAAATTTTTAAAGAGACATGATTATGAGTGGTGGGTAAAAAAGGTGCTCAGCACAGTGGGAATTAAAGATGTTAATTTATAATATCTTAAAAGAGTATTTAACCGATGACACAGTATTTTTTATTGATTATGACGGAACCCTGGTAAATTTATCAAATGATCCTGAGAAAACATTTCTTGATGAGAATGGAAAAAAACTGCTTTTCCTTCTTGATAAAAAATACAAACTATACATAGTTTCAGGGAGAACAATAGAGGATCTTAATAAATTTATTGACCTTGATTTAAATTACATAGGTTTACATGGTGCCGTATTAAAAATGAAGGGAAAAGAACCGGAATACCTAATCGATAAGAATGAATATGCAAAAATTGCAGAGGAAATAATTGAAAAATCGAAATTTATAAATGATCCTTGTCTAAGGATTTATAACAAAGGGCTCGCTGTTGTTTTCCACTTTGGTAATTGCAAGGAAAACAGTATTACTGAAATTAAAAAGTTCATAGATAATTTAATTGTTAATTATGAAGATAGAATGGAGGTTTACAACGGAATAAATCTTTACGAAATAAGACCGAGAGGGATAAATAAAGGTCTTACAATAAAGAGGCTTTTAAATAAGGAAAAATGTGTAATAGCAGGGGATGAGAAGACAGATGAGGATGCATTCATTCAATGCAATAATTGCCTGACAATAAAGGTGGGTAGTGGCCATACTTCTGCCATGTTAAGGGTCAGTACTCCCGAGGAGTTTAAAAAAATATTGTGGGAACTTGTATCATAAACCCATCACATCATAAACATCCAGGCGTCTTGATTTTAGAACTGGTACTGTTTTTCTGTATTCTTCAATTAATTTTAGATCGATTGATGCATTTATTATGCCCTCTTCATCTCCAAGACTCTCCATTATGGTTCCATCAGGAGAAATTATCATTGAGTTCCCGACAAATTCTTCACCCGGCTGGTTACAGGCAACCACGAAAACCCCGTTTTCCATTGCCCTTGCTCTTAGTAGTGTTGACCATGTTTCCTTCTTCCCTTTTCCAGAATAAAATGCTGCATTTACAAATATTATGTTTGCTCCCTGAAGTGCATATCTTCTTGAAAGTTCAGGGAACCTGATATCATAACAAATCTCCATTGCAGATTTTACCCCCCTCACCATAAACGTATCTGGATCTCTCATTCCCTTCTCAAACAGGGAACTCTCCCTGTAACCATAACTATCGAAAAGATGAAGTTTAGAATATGTTCCTGAAATCATACCAAATTCATTTATGTAAACTGATGTGTTAAATGGTTTTTCAGCCTTACCTCTTCTCTCCGTAAAGTTGATAATTATTCCAGTTTTTTTTTCAAAGGCGGCCTTCTTTATAGTGGAAATAAATTCACCATCCATTTCCTCTGATATATCATTTATTTTTTTTGGATTTGAATAGTCTGGTTTGAACATTGAATACTCTGGAAATATAATTAAGTCTGTATTTTTTCCATGGTTTTCCACAACTTCAGTTATCTTAGAAAGGTTTTCTTTGACGTCACTTACAGTTTTAATCTGAGCCAGAGTAATTTTCATAGATAATTGTTCATCCATATTACCGTTTCCTCATTGATTTTAGAATTATATTTTTTTTCATAATATCATTGCCTATAGATTTAGCTTCTCTGGCAGATATGTATCCGTTACAAAATTTAAACCATATTTCGCAAGTGCCTGCTGCTCTGCCTTTTTTCCTATCTTTAACATTGTCTCTATTTCTGAAATCCAGAATTCAGAGTTGAATCTCGGATCGGAAAGTTCTGCCTTAAGTGCTGCAATATCCTTATCATTCAATTTGTCCGTTGGCAGGTCATAATTGAGTATATCTGATGCTGAAATACCCACAAATTCTGCTGTTGGAACTGCGAGCCACTGTGAAATGTGGGCTGTTTTTATTGCTCCATATGCGATGGAACCAAATATTCTAAATGACCAGGGATCGCCATCTGTGAATACATATACTGGGAGATTGAGTTCCTCGTTCATTCTTTTAAGCAGCCTTCTTGTACTCCTTGCAGGTTGTCCTTTTAGATGTACTAAAATTGTATCATAATTTTCATCAAACTTGTTTTCAACAAGCCTATCAAACATTCCTCCCGTTTCAAGTGCCAGTATTCTTTTTGCATTATGAGATACAAACCTGAGTTTTTCATTCTCTACGTTATAAGGTATTGTGTAACCGGCGTCTCCAACATCATCCTTGCAATTAATTTTTTTAAATTCATTCTTCCTGTTTTTTTCCTCTATTGTTATGTCTCCGATAATACTTGCTCCATTCTCTTCAGGTCTGAGATGAAAATCCTCTCTCATAAGATTGGTTATTATCTCCATGTCCTCTGTCAGCATATTTGATTCGTCCTGGGTCTGAAATTTAAAATCGGCCCATCCTTCTGATATATAATACATCTCTCTTAATGTTGATGATTTATTCTGTGAAAGCATCTCATTTATAAAATCAATGGTGTAAAGATATTTCGCTATAAACATTGCTCCGTCAATTTTTTTTGAAGATCTGGTTGTTAACTGTTCTCCATATTTCCAAACTCCGTAAAAATCATCCATCACTATATTTTCCTTTGTCCTTGATTTAAGGCTTATTTCCGGAGGTAGTCCTTCCTTAAGCATATTGTATATTTTCAAAACCTCATTTTTTAAGGTTTCCTGAATATCAACCTTCTCATTCATTTTTCTCACCTTTTTTTACATCCCAATCTGCAGGGAGTTCATCTGCACCCTGGATGAATACTGGATTTATTCCCGTAAAATAGTACTCTGCTCCAGGATACTCTTTTATTGAAGTTTCAATGGTAACATCTATCCTCTCAGAGTTCGCCGGCTTTAAATTGCTGATTGTATAGTCATTTTCAAAATCAGGGAATACAATCTTTAGTTTGAACGATACCGGTTCCGATCTGTAATTGAATATTTCAGTTATTGAAAGAGTCTTTCCCTCACGATTTTCAATTCTCTCCTGGATGAATACAACATTTGCAATGGCACTCATTACACTGTTTATATCAGGTTCCGGTAATTTTAGAATTTCTGAACACTTTTTTGAAATCTGTGGGATTATTGTGTTTACGAGTCTGAATCTTTCACCCATCTTCCTGTTTCTCTCAACCCTGTTATTGAATTTTCTTAACTGTCTAAGCTGACCTTTTATGACATCCTTAATTTCCTCAACAATTTCATCAACCTGAGCTATTGCCTCCTTTGATTCAGAGGTGTAAGGTATCTTCGGTCCAAAAACGTGCACAAGAATGATTGCAGGCCCTATTGGAATCCCCTTTCCCAATTTTTGATCAAAATTATATGGCCTCCAGTCTAAATCCCCAATGGCCTTTGTTATTGCGCATGATCCAGCCTGAAACAATAGAGGGACCTTATTAGCATATCTCACCACCCTTATCTGTTCCATTGCCTCAAGTTCTCCACCATAGACCATTACCGCTTCAACTGAAAACGGATTTCCCTTGTATATCCTGACCTTTCCTCTCGTTGGTTTACCAAAAAAGGCAGGTCTGAGATCATCGTATTGTGAATATACTCCAAGTCTTAGAAAATTTTCACCAATTGGAGAAATTGAATCCGGGGGAGGAGGTAAAATTTGAACTTTGTAGAATGACTGAAGTATTTTTTCCCCTTCTTCTCTTGTGATACTGGAAGACTTTTTGTCCACGGGTATTCCAGAATTCTCAAGTATTTTTTCTGCAGTTCCCATACTCATTCGGGAGAAACCCTGAAAAAGGGTTTTGTTTATAGGTTCGTCTCCACCTGAATAAATTATATCCAGTAGCTCCCCAAGTTCTATTCCATGGGGATGAGGTTTCATCACTTTAGGAGGCTCCGGAGCCTCTTCAGTTTTTCTTTCCCATATTTTATACGTTCCGTCAGGTGCATTAAATGTAATTCTTGCATCTGGATTTATTATAGATATCTGGTTTAAATATTCAAAAACTGACTGCTTCCCTGAAATATATTTACCCTTAGCTTTTATTTTTATAGATGTGCCGTTTTCCCTGTCCCAAATATATGGTTCTTCATTTTTAATATCGGCTTCATTGCTTTTTACATTAATTCCCAACACTATTCTGTAGGCAGTAAGATCGCCATTTCTTTTTGTAATGATTTCACTTGGTTCTCCAGTGGTTATCTGTCCGTAAAGAACGGCAGCAGTAATCCCAATACCCTGTTGACCTCTGCTCTGTCTGATTACATGAAATCTTGACCCATATAAGAGTGAGCCGAATACCTTTGGAACCTCCTTTCTTTCTATCCCCGGACCATTATCCTGCACCGTTATCTCATACACATCATCTCTTATCTTTTCTATATTTACGCTGATATCTGGAAGTATACCAGATTCCTCACAAGCATCAAGTGAATTATCAACCGCCTCCTTAACTATCATGAAAAGTGATTTTTGTGGTGAGTCAAAACCCAGCATATGCCTGTTTTTTTCAAAGAATTCTGAAATAGATGTCTGCCTGTACTTTTCAACTTTTTTCTGCTGAGCCATTGATTACATAAAGGTAATTTTTATTTAAACGTTAAAATGAATGCAAAACTTAAAAATGATTGGAAAATAAATTTTAATATTAACCATTTATTGGATTACATTAATTTTACCCTGAATTTAGAAAAGAATGATATTTAGTTTTAAAAAAACATGGATTGGTTTTCAATTCATTATATAAGTTTTTATACAAAACATATTAAATTGATTAATAATACATGCTATTATGGAAAATGGAAATATCAAGAATAAAGATGCAGATATTGAAGACGATCAAAACGTAAGAGTTATTCTACCAAACAAGAAAAAAGGTGAGATGTTTGGAATTGTGGAAAAACTTTCTGGAGGGAATCATCTGACTGTTATGTGTGAGGATGGTTATACTAGGTTTTCCAGAATTCCAGGAAAAATGAAAAAAAGGATGTGGATAAGGGAGAATGATCTGGTTATCGTTAAACCATGGCAAATACAGAATGAAAAGGCTGATATTGTTTACAGGTATACTCAGACACAGGTGAATAACCTGAGCAGAAACGGGATGCTTCCTGAGATCATAAACATATTTAAATGATAAATTATGGAAAAAGACGAGCAAAGTGCTTTAAAGAAACTCATTGAAATGGATGAATTCAGATTCTCAGAGAGTTTGGATAAAAAAACAGAATCACTTGTTTTTGACAGAAGGACTGTTTCTACTGTTTATGAAATGATGAAACAGTGGAATATACGAATGATTGATTTTCCAATATCAACTGGGAAGGAGGCCAGTGTTTTCAGGGCATCTGGAAATGGTAAGTTTTACATATTCAAGATATACAAGACTGCAACACTCAAATTCAATAAGATTTATGATTACATTAATGGTGACCCAAGATTTGAGAATGAGAAAAAATCCAGGAATAATATAATCAATATTTGGGTAAGAAAAGAGTTTGTAAATCTTAGGACTGCAAGGGAAGGGAAGGTTAATGTCCCGGAACCATTCAAGGCTTTCAGGAATGTAATAATGATGTCATATGTAGGTACAAGTAAAAAAGCAGCTCCTATCCTCAAGGATGTAAAAAAAGATGTTGAACAATATTTTTTTTCTGCAATTGACCAGTACATAAAACTTGTTTTTAAATGCGGAATAGTTCATGCAGACCTAAGCGAATATAACATATTATGCCACAGAAAAAAGGCATATCTAATAGATCTTGGCCAGGGATTGTCAATAAAGCATCCAAATGCAAAATATTTCTATGAGAGAGATATTATTAATATGAAAAATTTTGCAAGAAAAAATGAAATAGATTTGAAGGAAAACACTTTCCCAAAATTTGAGGAAGCCATGTTTACCGGTGATGAAGATGGGAGATAGGAATATCACGGTTATAAGAATACCAAAGGAAAGAATTGGAGTTCTTGTTGGTAAAAATGGAGAGGTAAAGAGAGCCATAGAGGAGAAAAGTGGGACATTTCTCACCATAGATTCGGAGCAGGGAGATGTTATAATAGGAGAAAATCCAGAAGACGCACTTCTTTCACTGAGAACCACAGAGGTTGTAAAAGCAATAGGAAGAGGATTCAATCCTGAAAAGGCAATGAAGCTTTTTAATGAAAATTATGAACTGATAGTGATTTCTCTTAGGGATATAGCAAAGAAAGGATCTAATAGAATAAATGAGATAAAAGGCAGAATAATAGGAAGAGAGGGAAAAACAAGAAGAATAATAGAAGAAATAACTGAGACGGATGTGTGCATTTATGGTGATACGGTTGGCGTTATAGGTGATTTTATCTCAATAAGGTATTCTCTTCAGGCACTACAGATGCTCATTGGTGGAAAAAAACACAGGACGGTTTACAGCTTCCTGGAAAGCAAGGCAAAAGAGCTAAGAGAGCAGAAATTTGCTGCGGAATTTGGAGATTAATTAATATCCACTAGTTTTTTTATTAGTAAGGTGAAATCACTCTCCCCTTCCATTATGATGTTCTTATAGCCCAATAGTTCCAAAGTTTCACGGGTTGGCCTTCCTATTGCCACTACACGTGATTTCAAATATCTGGACTCTGTGTTTTTTTTAAATACTTTCACCTGTAGGCTTGAACTAAAAATAAATATGGTATCATCGGGATCAAAGTTATTCAATTTCCCATGGACATCCAGCTCCTCATAACAATAAATATTGTAAGAAAAAAAAGGTATTGATCTTGAACTAAGTTCATTGTCAATAATTTTATTATGGATTTCGCTTCTCAGTAGGAATAATCTTTTGTAAATTTCCCTCTTATCCAATATTAGTTCAACAAGACCCCTAGAATCCTTAATGTCAGGGATCATCACTTTCAATCCTTTTTTTATCAATGGTTCTGCAGTCTTATCCCCTATGGCAAAAAAAAATAAACCATGGGTTTCACCATTGAATCTTTCTGTGAAATCTCTGCTTCCCTCTGAACTTGTGAAAACAAGTGCATCTCCTGGTCTTAAATTCAAAGAGTTATAATTGAAATTGTTTTTCCTTATTTTCACAAGAGGAATGTTAATTATGTCTGAATAGGAAATGATCTTTTCTGAGGGTCTGAAAGAAACAATTTTTACCATTTTAATCCTTCCAGAAATGATTTAGCTTCGTTCACTGCATTTTCCATTGAATCTACAATAGTCTTTTTAAAACCTACTTTTCCATTCCTTTCAAGAAACATGTATAATATCTTTTTTTCAGGCTCGTAGAGTATACCTGATGGTTCACTGCAACCTGAGGCAATTAATTTTCCGATCTCCCTCTCAATATTAAATCGTTCTCTTGCAAGTTTATCTTCAGCCAAAATAATTTTCTTTTTCGTCAGCTCATTCGTATCTTTTCTGGAAACAACAGCTATCATACCCTGATTTGGACTTGGAACTGATATCTCTGGCCTAAGTACCTCAAAATCTTCATTAATATTCAAGCGTTTAATGGCAGCTTCCGAAAGAACAATGCAATCATATTGTCCATCCTTTAGCTTTTTTATTCTGGTCTCTATGTTTCCCCTTAAATTTTTAATTATACATTTTCTGTAAATAAGCTTCATCAATGCCTCCCTTCTTGGAGATGAAGTTCCTATTACCGGATTTTCAATATAATCAAAATTACTATTCTTTATCAAAACGTCATGATAATATTTCCAGTCAAAAACTGCCGATACTTCAAGCTCTTCTGGTATTATAGAAGGAAGGTCCTTGGCACTATGAACAGCACAATCCAGATAACCGGATATGACCATTTCATTTAATCTAGAAGTGAAAATGCCTGTACCACCGTAATCTCTCAAAGATCCTTCCGTGTTAATATCACCAGCACTTTCAACACCTATTATATCATTTTTGCCACCAGTGATTGATGAGAATAATTCAGCCTGAATCATTGCAAGGTTACTTTTCCTTGATCCAATCCTCATTCATGTCATACTCCATAACATAGGCCATCTTAAAAATTGCCGACTCAACCTCCTCAGGTGTGTGAGAAAAACCTATAAAGGATGCCTCAAAAGGTCCAGGAGAAAGAAATATCCCCTTTCTTATGCAATGCCTGAAGAATTTCATGAATTTTTCCCTGTCTGAAGAGGCTGCTGTTGAGTAATCTGTTATGTTTGTGCTGTTAAAAAATGGAGTGAACATGTTGTAAAATCTATTAATCTTCAAGCCAATATCACTGTATGCACCCAGCTTATCCTCGATCCATGAAGCCATTTTGAATGTGTAATCATAATCCTTTCGCCTCAGAAAGTTAAGTGTGGAAATTCCATAGGCCATTGTGTAAGGGTTTCCAGAGAAAGTTCCTGCTTCATATATGTTCCCTTCCGGTGATATCTTTTTCATTATTTCTGCCCTGCCTCCAAATAGACCTACTGGCATTCCTCCTCCTATTATCTTTCCTAATGTAATTATATCTGGAATGACACCCTCCATATCTGAGTAAATTCCAAATTTGAATCTGAAACCTGTTATAACTTCATCCATTATCAGCAAAGCACCATATTGATCACATATCTCCCTCAAAAATTTTAGGAATCCAGGTTTGGGGGGGATTACCCCCATGTTTCCAAAAACAGGTTCTGTTATTACAGCCGCTATTTCATTTCCAAATTTTTTAAAAATTTCTGATATGCTTTCCTCGTGGTTGAATTCTCCCACAAGCACTGTATTTGATATTTCCTTAGGAATTCCTGCACTTGTTGGAACTCCAAAATTTTCTGCCCCACTTCCGGCGTTTACCAGAAGATAGTCGTGTGCACCATGGTAACCTCCATTCATTTTTAGTATGTATTTTCTATTGGTATATCCCCTTGCCAGACGAATTGCATGCATCGTTGCTTCTGTTCCTGAATTAGTGAACCTCATCATTTCAATTGAAGGTGCAGCCTTATTTATGATCTGTCCAAGCTCAACCTCAAGTTCTGATGGAACGCCCTCAGGAACTGACCTCGATATGTATGAAAATGTTTCCTCAACTATTTCAGAATTTGAATATCCGGCTATAATGGCACCGAATCCAGTATTAAAATCCAGATATTCATTTCCGTCTACATCAAAAAGCCTTGATCCATTAGCACTTGAAAAATAAATCGGATAAGGTTTATAATATCTTACAGGTGAATTAACACCTGAGGGAAATAAATTCTTTGCTTTATTAAAAATTTCCTCTGATTTCACATTACTAAATTTCAACCACTCTTTTATTTTTTTCAATTTTTTAATTCTCTGATACCTGAAAATTAAAAATTTTAAATATAGTTTATATTTTTATTATTTATAAAAATTATGATTTCTTATTAAAATATCTGAAATTCTAATCCTAAACTATGACGTATGAAATTATTATTTTTTACTATGAAAATATTTAATTTTATCTCAAAATACGTTTGCATTAAGTTGAGTATCACTTGATAATATGAGAAGAAAAAGAAAAATGTTTGAATTTTATCAATTTAAATTTCACTTTTTTCATAAAAATTAATTCTTTTTATTTAAAAGCACGTTAAGAAATTCAAATCCATAAGAATGTTGTTGAAAATTACTATTAATTCACAAGTCAATTAAACTTTAACATAAAATATTTCATTTAATAACAACTTTTGTTAAAAATATGAAAAATCATTTAAAATTAATATCAATCAGTGATTGTGAGCTCGATAAATCTGGTGAGTTTTTTAAAATCAACTCTCAATGAGAAGGATTACAAAAAAGGATGGCATAAAATTGGTGATGCCATAATTTTTCCTGAAAATTTTAAAAACTCATTAGAAATTGGCGACAATATTGTTAAAACTGGCCTGGCTGGCCAAGTATATGTGAAACTTGAAAAAATTGAAGGTAGGGAAAGAAAACCTTCACTTTTATTGATAGGTGGTAATCCACACATCACTTATTATAAAGAAAACGGAATTTACTATGCAATTAACCCTACTAAAGTTATGATCAGCAAGGGGAATATAAATGAAAGAGCATACCCCACAAAAAAATTGGAAAAAATTACCAGTATCCTTGATCTATTTTCCGGCATAGGATACTTTACATTTCCGTTACTAAAGAAGTTTTCAGATGCAAAGGCAACCTGTGTAGATATAAACGCTGAGGCTTTGAAATTCCTTAAACTTGGAGCAGAAAAGAATGGCTTTGCCAAAAGAGTTAGTATTAAATGCCAAGACGCAAGGAAATACAAGGGTCCAGATATTTACGATTTGATATTAATGGGAAATTTCAAATCCATGAATTATTTACATTCTGCAATAAAGAATTCAAGGGAAGGAACAATGATTAATTTGCACGTCCTGAGTGATACCGGTGGTATCCAGGGCCTCACAGATCAGATATTTTTAAGGTTCAGGGAGATGGGCGCCTTAATTGACATCATGGATTTCCATAAAGTTAAGTCCTATTCACCCCACATGTGGCATTATTCTATTATTATAGAGATAATTAAATTAATCTGATTATAAGAAAATTTATAGAACATAAAGGAATACAATAATGAAAATATAAATGAATAATGGTGGAAATAAGTATAGAGGGAGAAATTTTAACAACAGAAAATATGATAGAAGAGATAACAGATATGATAATCAGGAAGAGCGCAAAAAAAGGGTTAAAAAGCTTGACATGAAAAGAAGTGAGGAGTTTAATTTTATGCTTAATAAGGCACTGACAAACGTAGCTGAAAGCTTGAGAGGTTCACTTGCGGGCAGCATATATTCAATGTCCAGCAGACACGGTATTAACATGGCGAAGGAATTTGTTATAAAAAAGAAAGAAGAGGGTCTCCTTAACGAGGAAAATGTAAGGAAAATAATGAATCTTTTAAATGAATATTCTATTTACAGGTAATGAACCTTGAGGAAAAACTAACTGAAAAAGTCCAGAAATACATAGAGATTGAAAGAAAGGCGCTTGAAGCCATATCAATTCTTCCAGATAATGGAACTTTTTTAAGTGATTTTGGAAAAAATGCCATGGAAATGATTACTGCGTATTATAATGATGCAATTCATTTCAAAGAAAGTGGTGATTTAATAAACGCATTGTCCGCACTTAACTACTCTTACGGCTGGATAGATTGCTGTGCAAGACTTGGGATAATAAGGACAGATAGGGACGGTGAAAAATTTACCCTGTGAGTGAAAAATAGCAAAAAGACTATATATATTTTTAAAATGATCGGAGACCTGATTTCATTAAAGGATGTGGGTATTGATGCCTGAAGAAAAAAATGATGAGAATTTCCAGTACATTGTAAGGATTGGTAACAAAGACCTGAATGGAGAAAGGAACATAGTGTTAGCCCTTTCTGATCTAAAAGGTGTAGGATTACGACTTGCTGAGTCTATAGTGAAAAAGCTTAACTTTGACAAAAGCAAAAAATTGGGAGAACTTTCTGAGGATGAGATTGACGAATTGAGAGATTACATAGAAAGTTACGAGTTAGAGGGATTACCAGATTGGATGAAGAACAACAGAAACGATCCCGTAACAGGAAAATCATTGAATCCTGTGAACAATGATTTGGAGGTACAGATACAAGATAATATTAACCTGATGAAGAAGATCAGGTCTTATAAAGGTATAAGACATGAGACACGACACAAAGTCAGAGGACAGAGAACAAGAAGCAATGGAAGAAAAGGTCTGACTGTGGGAGTTCAGAGAAAGAAGGAGTGATGATTTAACATGGGAGATCCTAAATTTCAGAAGAAATTATACTCAACGCCAAGGCATCCTTGGGAAAAAGTTAGAATTGATGCTGAGAGAGAGATAATAAATAAATATGGTTTAAAGAATAAGAGAGAGCTTTGGAAGAGCGAGACTTTTCTCAAATCAATAAGGGCTCAGGCACGGGACCTTCAGGCTAAAATTAGAAGGAATGATGAAAACGCCATCAAACAGCTGAATCTTCTTGTTAACAGGTTGAACAGATATAAGATTATATCAGGGAATCCTACATTAGACGACATATTGTCATTAAGCATTGAAAATGTACTTGAAAGGAGACTGCAGACAGTTGTTTTTAGAAAAAATATGGCGGTGACAATAAAACAGGCCAGGCAGTTGATAGTTCATGGACATATCAAGATAGGAGATACAAGAGTTACCATACCATCATATATGGTTGAGGAGAAGGATGAGGAAAACATAACATATACAGAAAAATCCCCCTTAAGCGATGAAAAGCATCCGGTGAGGATTTTACTTGAAGGAAAGGAACAGAAAGAAGAGGAGGCTGAGGTAGTTGAATAAGACAGGTATTGCCCATATTTATTCATCCCAGAACAATACAATTATTCTGGTTACAGACCAAACAGGTGCTGAAACATTAGCTAAGGCAACCGGAGGAATGGTTGTAAAAAATGACAGGGAGGAATCAAGTCCATACGCTGCAATGAAGGCAGCGGATCTTGTTTCAGAAAAGCTAAGAGAGAAGGAAATAACAGATCTCATAATCAGGGTAAGAGCGCCAGGTGGAAGCAAATCAAAGATACCCGGACCAGGAGCACAGTCAGCAATCAGGGCACTTTCAAGGGCTGGTTTTAAGATTGTTAGAATTGAAGAGGTCACTCCAATACCCCACGACGGTACAAAGAAAAAAGGCGGAAAGAGGGGAAGGAGAGTCTGAAGATGGAAGAGCCTAAAATAGAGATTATTGAAACTAGGGAAAAATTTTTAAGATTTAAGATTAAAAACATAACTGAGGGAGTTGCAAACGCAATAAGAAGAACTTTAATAAATGACATTCCAAAACTTGCAATTGATAAGGTAATATTCAGACATGGACAGATAAGAGATGCTTCTGGTAACACATATGATTCTTCTCTCCCGTTATTTGATGAAATTGTAGCTCACAGGATTGGTCTTATACCAATAAAATCCGACCTAGGAATGAATTTTAGGGAAGAGTGCCAGTGTGGAGGGAAGGGCTGCTCTCTATGCACAGTTTCATACAATCTAAATAAAACAGGTCCTTGTGAGGTTGTTAGTGGTGACCTCATAGTTTTTGCAGGAAATCCGGAGCTCGTTCCAGCTGACAAAAACATCCCAATAGTAAAGCTGGGCCCAAACCAGGCACTACTCATTTCAGCAGAAGCATATCTCGGAAGGGGTATGGAACATGCAAAATTTCAGGCTACTTCTGGAGTTTCCTATAAATATCACAGAACATATACAATAAACAAAGAGATCCACGGACATGTGGATGAAATTTTAAATCACGGTGGAAAGTCCATAATATCCAGTGATGACAAAAACATAACAGTAACTGATGATTATGGAAACAGAGAATTAAAGAAAATTATTAACATAATTAACAAGGAATCTGTGGATAAAAATGTTGAACCTCCATTGATGAAAGAGGAGAAAAACACGTTTGTTTTTAAATTTGAAACTGACGGCTCTCTTGATCCTCTTGATATACTAAAGTATGCTTTGAAAAGAATACCTGAGAGATTCAATGAACTTGTAGAAACGATGAGTGCTCAGGAATAAAAAAATTGCATATTTTATTATAATTATTTATCATTGTTTTTTTGAATGTTGTCTCTGGAAATTTTTATTGAAACTGGATTACGAATTAAGAAAAAACTTGAGTTAATAACAGACCAGGTTGATAGAACTGGTATAATTGGTATAGGCGCAGATGGTACCGCAACATCAAAACTGGATGAACTATGTGAAAAAGAGATATTCAAAACTATTGAGGAAAAATCGTTCAAAGCGAACATAATAAGTGAGGAGGCAGGTTTTATTGATAGAGGATTTAAAGAAAACCTATACATTGATCCTCTGGATGGCACATTCAACGCGGAGCATAACATTCCAGCATTCACCTTTTCAATAGCATTGGGAAATGAAAATACAAACAGTATAAGAGAATCCATTGTTTATAATCTTGCCACAGGGAATTATTTTCATGCCATCAGAGGTGGAGGAATTTTCAGAAATGGAAAGATTGTGAAGCCATATGCAGAAAGAAGTTATGCGGGTGTAGTTTATTCACTTGAAAATAGTGTGATGGCTGAAAAGCTTGAAAGGACAGTCACAAGAAAAAGAATTATGGGTTGTGCATCATTTGAAATGGCCCTTGTATCAATAAATTCCATTGACTTTGTTGCCTATTTGGGGGAAGGAAAAAAATTAAGAAACATAGATGTTGCCGCAGGTCTACTTCTTATAAGAGAGAGCGGGGGAGAGGTGTATGAACCAGACGGCAGAATATTTTCAATGGAAATGGATGTTAAGGAAAGAAAAAATATGCTTGCAATTGGGAGAAATTACAGGGATGAGCTGGAGATGATCATGAAATGAGGGTTGCTTTTATAATCAAGAAAAACTGCCCAAGATGCGCCAAGATTGTGGAAAGAATTGATGCAATTCTTCCAGAAAACTGGGAAAGAATATATGAGAGAGAACTGTCAAATTACATAAATAGAAATTCTTTTGCTGATCTTGAAAAGATCAAGGCAGATATACTAATAACCATAGGAGGAGATGGTACAGTTCTGCTTGCAGCTCAGAAGGCCGAGGGAGCAATATTGGGCATAAACATGGGTTCCCTAGGATTCCTTAGTGAGGTTGAGATAGGAAGAGTTGAGGAGACCATTTACAGACTTATAAGGGGAGAGCACAGATATGTTGATTTCATGAGGCTTGAGGTCAGCATTAATGGAGAGACCTCAGGATATGCAATGAATGAGGTAACTCTTCACAGCGATCATGTTGCCAAAGTGAGAAATTTCAAGCTCTATCTTGATGGAAATTTTGTGGAAAGAACCAGGGCAGATGGTGTAATTGTTGCCACACCAATAGGATCAACATCCTATTCCCTCAGTGCAGGCGGACCCATAGTAATGCCAGAGACCCAGGCAATGGTTGTATCATATATTGCACCAGTTACCCTGAGAATAAGACCTCTTGTGGTACCCTCAAGCTCACTGCTTCAGATAAAACTTTCTGGAAAAAATCAGCAGTGTAAGCTTATTTTGGATGGACAGAGGGAAATTGATTTTTCTGAAGACGATACCATTACAATAACAAGATCAGTAAAACCTTACAAGTTCATTACACTGAGAAGAGATTTTTATTCAAAATTAAGGGAGAAGTTGCTTAAGGATGTGGTCAATTAGATCTAGGGTGTTGAGCCTTATAATGGAAGCCTCAAAGGATTCCTATCCTAATGAATTTGGGGCCATGTTAAGAGCGGAGGACAAGGTGATATATGAAATAGCGATCCTGCCAGGAACTATTCAGGGGGATCATCACACAATAATGTGGATGGGGGCCAAACCCATTGACTTTTCAATCGTTGGTTCTGTGCATTCCCATCCATCAGGAGTTTTGAGACCATCGGATGAGGATCTTCATATGTTTTCAAATACAGGGCCAGTTCACATAATAGTAGGATGGCCATACAGAATTTCTGATTTTAAGGCTTTTGACAGAAAAGGCCAGCCAATGGATTTAACTGTTATTGGTAAAAAATAATTTTTCTTTTAATCTAGAAAGATGTGAGAAATAAATGATTAGAAGTAAAAAACATGTTAAGCCTGTTAGAAGCTCTATTATCATTATGTAAATAAAAAAATTATTTTCAAAAGATGAGTTTTTTGTAATATTAATGGCATATAACCAGTTCATACCAAACATTGAAAATTCAAGTGGAGAATATATTATTGATTTATAACCTGAAAAACTTATCAGATAAAATAAAATCATAACCATAAGATATATTGAAAGAGAGATCGTTCTTATTTCTCTTTTTTTTATTATATATAGAAATGAACTTAAAAATGATAAAAACAGGGAAATTATTAATGTAAAAAGGGAATATATTATGGAATAGCTTATTGTTGTAGTATAATTAAAATTAAAAATGGGGAAATTAATTTGAGGATTGTATGAATAAAATAGAAATTGAAAAAATATGTAGGAAAATAAAAAATTGAAAATTAATATGGGAATACAACCCACCATGAATGCCATCAATGCCGATTTCAATATTTTCTTTTCCTGAACCCCAAGATTTCCCATAATGTAGAAAGTTCCGAAAAGATCATTTTTTAAAAGTGTAATTTGGAGAAGAAAAAATGAGTATGATATTGATAATAATGAAAATAATGGGACATAATATTGGATAAAATATTTCAACTTTGAAATGTAAAAAAAATGATTTGTAATGAGAGAAAAATAGAAATGTAATACGATTATTGAAAATGAGCATAAGATTGAGTAAATTAATACACTTATAATAAAGAAAAAATCAGAAGTAAAAATTAAAAATGAATTTAAAAAAGAATTTTTAATCTTTAATCGCCTCCCATTACCTTAATCTCAATTCCCAATCTTTCGCATATTTTCATGATTTTCTCTGTTTCATCTGGATTTAATGAACTTTCGAAGAATATCTCAGTGAGTGTTGAATTGCTAATTTTTATTGATTTAATATCACAAATTTTTTCAGTTTTGCTTAAAAATTCCTTAAGCTTCAATTCATCGCAAGAGATTGTTATGGTACTTCCTGCCTTAATTGTAAAACCTTTATCAACTTGTAATTTAAATTCTTCATTTTCGATCTTTATCTTTTTATCCTTTAGAATTAGGCTGTTATCAAAAATGTTGTTTATTTCAGTAATTTCATTGTCACTTGAAAATATGACAGTAATTTTTTCCATTTTCATCAAATGTAATAACTTATTAAAAGAAGATTTTTGAAAAATATTATGATCTGAAATTTCAATATATAAAAAATTTGAACCTGTTATTATTCCAATGTATATTTGAAAAAGAAACCGACTTTTAAAAACTTCCTGAATATCAGAAATGTTAAAATAACTTTTAAGTTCTCTCAATTTTTCAGAATTTTCTTTTGTTTTAACAATGTGCCTAAATTTTAAATCATAAAATTTAGGAAGATTTTGCTCAATTTCATCATCGGTAGAAAAAACACACCACGGAAACGGAATTTGGCTTTCATTTATATCAAATAAATCTAAAATTTTGTAATTTTTATCCTTAAGATACCCTAATAAAATCCTTCTCTTTTCCATTGTTTCCCCATGATAAAAATATATTTTACCAAATTTAAATTTAACACGTAAATTCGAATCGACATTATTTTCTGAACTAATGTTCATTCCATCTCCTCGATTATAGTTTATTAGTCAAATTTTATATTTAAAATATATCAATTTTTTTAAAATATTGACTTTAAGAAAAATTGAGTGCTTGATACTCCAATTTTTTTGAATTTATCAAAATGCGAGGGATGGGATTTGAACCCACGAACCCCTACGGGACAGAATCTTAAGTCCTGCACCTTTGACCATGCTCAGTAACCCTCGCATTCTGAAGGATAATACCTCAGTGTGAATAAATTTTTTTAAGTGAATCGTTCGGTTTTAAATAATCATTAAGCATACTTGATATATGGAATTCCCTGGAAAGTTACCTGAGGATGGAGAAGTTGTGAATTTTGAAATTGAAGAGGAACCTAAGTGGGTGAAGATCAAACTTTCTGACGGATCAGTTATTCAGGTTAAAATGGAAATAATGGCAATTCTAAGGGCAGGAAATGATCCAAATACTGGGTTGCCTGTATACATGATTCAGGCAACCAATATAATCAGGCTAAATCAGGTACCTAAGGAGCTTATCAAAAAAAGTTCTGTACAGAGAGGTGCCGGAAATGATGGGGCAATCTACAGATGAGAAAGAAATAGACAAAATAGATATCACAATAGTGGACATGCTTAAAGAAAACGGAAGAAGATCATTTTGTGACATTGGCAGGGCTTTGGGAATAACAGAGGGGTCTGTAAGATACAGAGTCAGAAAGTTGATAAAAAAAGGGTATCTTAAAAGATTTACGGTGGAGGTTGAAGATAGAACCAGGGATGCAATAGTATTGATTAAATATGAACAGAAGGAAGCATCTTATACATTACCTGCTTTAAAAAGAAGGTTTTCAAGGGTATATGAACTTTCAGGAAAAAACGATATAGCAATACACATAATGTATGAAAGACTTGACGAATTAAACGAAAAGATTGATTTTATCAGATCACTTAAAGGAGTTAAAAACACTGAAACCTTAATAAGATTAAAATGAATAAAAAATCTTTAGATATGGTTAAATATGTTTAATAAATTAAGGCTGTCAGTGATACAAATGGCAGAAGAAAACGTTGTCTACGTAGGAAAAAAACCAACAATGAATTATGTGCTTGCTATAGTGACACAGTTCAACAACAATGTTGACAAAATAGTCATAAAGGCAAGGGGAAAAGCCATAAGTAAGGCTGTTGACATAGCAGAGATAACCAAGAATAAGTTTGTACAGGACATAAAATATTCAAAAATAAACATAGACACTGAAAAAGTAGAAGGAGAGAGAGGAGAATCAAACGTTTCTTCAATTGAGATAACTCTCACAAGATAATTTTTATTTTTGTAATTTTGAGGATTTCGAATAACCACCCTAATTCTGCTATCTTCGTTCTGTAGTTCGTGATTTTCATTGCAATATGAACAATAACAGCATTTTCAAGTTCTATTTATCCAGATTTCCCTTGTATTTCATGTAAATCTTCATAGCTAC
>NZ_JBLSDG010000012.1:0-43987 GCF_052315375.1 Caldiplasma sukawensis | reverse complement strand
GTAGCTATGAAGATTTACATGAAATACAAGGGAAATCTGGATAAATAGAACTTGAAAATGCTGTTATTGTTCATATTGCAATGAAAATCACGAACTACAGAACGAAGATAGCAGAATTAGGGTGGTTATTCGAAATCCTCATTTAATAGTTATACACAGAGGGTTTAATATTTTTTTGTCGTTTCCTTTACTATGACATAAATACCTAATCCTTTAGCAATACGACATAAATCAATTTGCTTATTCCTTGGAACATCAACCTTTTCAGAATGGAGTTACAGTCTTTTCATAGAGTGTTTCCAATTCATGCCTTAATATGAATTTCTCATTATTGATTCGGATCCTTCTGTATTTCATCCATGTGTATATGCTTGCATATTTCCACTGCATTTTCACTTGTGACATGTGAAAGAAACACAAAGAAAGATGTGAGTGTCTCAAGGGCACAATAATGGCATTTTATCTCAGGGGATATATTCCTTCTCTGAAATTCCCTTTTATTAATTTATAAGACTCTACCTTTTGAATTGAAGTGAAAAGGCCTTTCATTCTTCTTGTTATCTTCTTGATAAATATATAATAGGACTGAGTAACAGGAAGGCCGCTCACCCTCTTTCCATACTCATTGTTTAGAAATAAATCATTTACAAGAACACAGAGATATCCTGTTCTGATAACATCATTGTATGCTCTTTACTGCATTATTGAAGTTTACTTTTCCACTTCTTTATGATCAATTTGATTTTTGTAAGAAAAATAAGCATCAGTATAGAATTATGGTTCTGTGTAAATGAGATTTATCTTTTCATCAAGTTCTGTTTTAAGAGTGAAGACAACAAAATATTGTTATCTCCTCAGATAAGTTTATTCCCTATGCATTTGATCATGCCTTTCTAGAAATCAATTGGGGGAAAAATATTGAAATGAAATGCAATGATCCAGCAGGAAAATAATGTGATGTAATTATCTGGAAGTGTGATCTATTTTCCTATTAATTTTTCACCTATCCTAAAATTTTCTTAATTATTTCCCTCCCTGCATCTAATTTGCTGTTTCTGTGAAGCAGTGAGTAAGATATATTCAGAATAAAACCTCTAGGTTTGAGTTCCACGTTGTTCATCCTTTCTCTTGGTTCATTGTAAAGATCCTTTTTCTTTGCCTCTTTTGTGATCTCACTGCATCTCCACAAAAAAATAGAAGATTTCAAGAATATCCCATATCTATGAGTATATTGTATTATATCTTTGCCTTAGATGATTATTTTCTCAGCAATATTGACAGAAAAAAGAAATATTGCACATCTCCAATTGCTTCAATGTTCCTTCAAATATTTTTATTGACACATAAGCATATCTTAATTTTTTGTATATCTTAATTTTTTTCCATATAATATCTTTCATAAAATTGTCTTGGATGTATCTGATTGGCTTTTCAGGAGTCTTAAATACATACTTTGTCTGATGAAAAATCATATTTTTCCAGTGATCTATCACTCTTTATTCATTTTTGAGTTTCCTCATATTTTATAAAGAACAAATCTAAGGGATCAGGGATCTCTTACATTTTATTTGCTTTTTTAGGGTTGTGAGAAGCCATCATCATGGAATGTCATCTTAACCATCAGAGTTTCATTTTCTATATGAAGGGCATTTAGCTTTTTTTCTATCATTAGTGATGAATTAGAATATAGAGAGATGCCAAAGTACTAACAACTTTTTATTGCATCTTTTTTATCTTCATGCCAAATAATTTTGCTTAAAATGTCAGATGGCAGATGCGAATCGAGTTATACCACATCAAATCAGGAATTATTACGATAGACTGAGTTGGTTTGAAATTTACCATCATATTTTCAAAAGAAAATTTTGCCCGTGATGCTTAAAATTTTAGAATTTTGAAAACCATTATATGTTAACTTTTAAATTTCTCTTATATTTTTATAACTAGTATGATGTGAGAAATCTATATTAATATTGGATACATGATTTCTAAAATGAAACATTCAAAGCCACAAGACCTTATAGAAATAAATGAACTATTAAATAATATAAGAATGCTTGTTGGGATAAAAGAAAAAGCATATGGCCATTTCTATTTTAAGGGAAAAGGAGTGCTACATTTTCATACCGATTTTGATAAATTATATGCTGATTTTCTAGATGAAAGAATTGAGCTTGGACATATAAAGGCCCCATCAAAGGAAAAGGAAGTAGAACTACTCAATAGGATGAGGGAATATGTGTTGCAAAAGACTTAATAATTTTTCCAGATCAACATATTTTCTAAAAATTCTTTTATTAATGATGATAAATAATATATAATCAAAAGTTTGTTTATATAAAAATATTTTTTGAATATAATTGTAGCTTTCAATATGGAAATTCCTTGAATTAAATAAGATTTGGACTTATTTTATCATTTTTTAATTCCATTTTCTTACATGCCACATTAGCAATATTTTAATATAAATAAATTATAATTAGTTATGACAAAAAAATCCAGTGTCATTATAGTAGTATTGTTAGTAGTGGTTGTGGTTGCTGTATTCTCCATTTACAGTTCGGGTCTTTTGTCTGGTTTGTTTAACAACAAAACAACTGTGACATCTGCTCCTCAACAGGAAGCACCAAATGTGGTTAGTTCCACTGTTGTATCGAAGGCATTTGGCAGTTCCTATACACTGGCGAGTGGTGCATCAGGAACTTCATTGAATGTTGCTTCTTTTGTTTCTGGTTCTTCTCACACTGTATTATCATCCTATAATCCTTACTATGTTGCAACTCCATATTCATATGTGAGTCCATTTTCATTAACAAAAGTGGCAAGCAACGCAACGTATGGATATTTTCAGATAGGGATATTTGTTCCACCTGGTAATGGCTTTGCCTTAATTAATATTGGAAGTGCAATCAACGCATCATATGCAGGTTATGTTGTTAGTTCTTTGAACACTGAGTTGCATAGCAGCTATAATGGAAGCAATAACAATAATGCAAGTATCCATATTGCAAATGGAACCATAAGTGGAAGCAACTATGTTTATGAATCAACATATGGAGTATATGGAATCAAAAACTGGTATCTTCAAGGATTAATTGCAAACTACTCCGATTACAACATTCTCATAATCTATTATTCACCAGCCAACACAAGTGTTTCTGCATTCACACAAATACTTTCATCTCAGGTATCTGAACTTAAATCCGGAATTTCTGGAAATGCTCCACAAGATCTTGTGAGTGCCTCTCAGGTTTCATCAGCAACAGGTGTGAATTTCAAGACGCAATCGGATATCTCAGTAAGCCTTCAGAACACAACAAAGCTTCTCAATGAATATATTGAAATAACAGGAGGTTCTTCCTCAATTTCAAATGAGAACCGCACTTTGCTAAACAATACAATTGGTCAGATATCAAACGTCTACGCCAAATATATGACTAATGGATCAAATATGACAGGACTCGCATTGGTTAAATTCTCATCATCATCCGCAGATAAAACTCTATTTGATGCAATTGCAGTGAATTCTTCAGTTAGTGAACAAACTTATTCTGGATGGACATATATAAATAGTTCATCATCAGTCCCAGGATATAATTCTTCATTAGTTTTAGCAATAAATGGAAACTATCTGCTGATATTTGAAATAGTTCTCACAAAATCAGCAACAAACAATGCGCTTGTTCAGTCAATACTAAGTGATGAGAGTTCTCTCATCTAATTTTTATAAATTTCAAAATACAAATTTTGTAAAATATCTTTTTTTTCAATATCCTTTATTTTTATAGAGTTTTCATTGGCAAATCCCATAATCTCATCAATTTCTCCTTTTACTAATAATGAGTTTCCTTTTTTTCTTACCCCATTAAATTTAGAAAACCTTTCAATCTCCTCTTCACTTTCAAATTTCAATTCATATTCCTTTGATTTATCTATATTAATTCTTCTTACTATTTCCCCTTTTTTCAAAAATATTGCCTCATTGCATACTTTTCCGGCAAACTCCAAATCGTGTGATGTCAATATAACAATTTTGTCCTTCTTCTCACTCTTAATAGATGAGATGACATCTGCAACCATCTGCTTTCCAAGTGGATCAAGATTTTCAGTTGGTTCATCAAGTAGAATAATATATGGTGATGCACAAATGGCAAGTCCGATACCAATTCTTTTCAGCTCGCCTGTGGAGAATGTGCCCATTTTTTTATCACCTTTTTCACTCATACCTATAATTTGAAGTATATCAGATATCATTGAATCATTTTTCATTACTTTTCCATTTCTCATCTCAATTGTGAATTTTATGAACTGTTCTGGTGTAATATAAGGATAAAATGGTGGATTCTCAATCAATGAACCGATTCTCATCTTCCTTTGTATAAAATCAGATTTTCCGTCCTCGAAAAAAATATCAATACTGCCTTCCCCAGTTTCAATTATTCCTGAAATTAACTTTAGAAATGTTGATTTCCCTGAACCGTTTGGACCTATTATTGCTAGAACTGTGGGTGATTTGATTTCAAGATTATTGATTGTAAGGATATTTTTACCACCCACTCTGTATTTTAAATCAGAAATTTTGATCAGAGTCATGTTTTTGACCCCCTTAAAATGAAAGAAATGTATGCTATTAAAACGCACACAAGTGTGTAGCAAATTATTATTTCACATATGAATAAAGTGTTTGAAAAATTTATACTTGACAATGAAAAAGAATAATTCAGAAAATACTGATCAGAATTTAAGAATATCCTGTAAAGTATTCTGTCTGCATTAGTTTTTATAAATACAGGATTTATTATTCCAGATCCGGAGGCAATAAGAGAGAATATATTCAGTATTACAAGATATAAAATTAAAAAGGATATTGCTGAATGGCCTGAATTTCTGAAAAAAGTACTCACTGCGACTGCAAATGCAACATCAGATAATGTTACAAGGAAAAGCAGTAAAATATATTCAATAAAAGAGATGTTTGGAAGATCTTTAAATTCAAAAGCGTATGCAATAAATTGAAAAAACACTATGATCATTGAAGTTAGAAAACTTACAATGGTCGCCCCCATTATTCTGGAAAAAATTACATTAAACTTTTCAACCGGAAGTGAAAATATGAGGTTTATTGTTGACCTTTCATATTCATATGGAAGGGCCGTGGATCCAAAGAATGCGGAGGTAAGAACTGGAATATAAATCAATATATTTGCCCATTGAAAATTGAATAAATTTTCTTTTAAATCAGATGGAATGTTATTAAATGTCAAATTCCCAGGTACAAAATCCTTCAGAAGCAGGTTGGAAGAACCTATTAAAAAAACCATCAATACTGAAATTATACAATTGATGGAAGCTATAAAAAAGAAAGCTTTTGACCTGAAAGTATTTTTAATGTAGAATAAAACTGAATTAAAAAACCTGAACATCAAAATGTTAATCCCTCCAGTTTCAGAAATGAAATCAAAACATTGTATTGAAGAAAAATAAAACCGTTTTTCAATGATGTTAATACGAACACTGTGTCCAGTTCTGGAAGTACCAGAAATGCGGGCCCCAAAGAGTATTGAAGCAATGCAGAAAGATAAACTGCATTCCTTATGCTGCTTGTAACAATACATACTGACATTATTCCATCTGTTGAATTTCCTGATATGTGTATTATTTTTGAAGACAAATTGGTATATACGAATGATATCTGATCAGAGAAATTTAAGTAATCAATAAGAGGATTACCGATTCCTTTTGTTTGTGAGTTTAGAGAACATATTATTGAGGGCAGGCTCCCAAGAACAAAGGTTCCAGGATCAGGAGAGGCAAAATATGTAATGTTTGAAGATGTTTGAAAATAATCGTAAATTATCTTTTTTATACCCCCACTGTAATGGCTTTCATTAAGTTTAGCTTTAAATATTGGTATGTTTTGAAAATAAGTATCAATAGTCAATTTACCTGAGGAACTGTAATTAATCAGTGGTGGCGATACATAAGAAATGTTAAAGGCTTTTACAATCATAACTACACCAGATAAATTTTCATATCTGAAAAAAAGCAGATTTGTGAATGAATTTTTCACAAATCCTATGAATTTAGCATCATAAGGAATTAAATTTAAGGGATTGGACTTTTCAGCGATTCCTTGATTTTGTGAGTAAAGTGAAACAGTTAAGGGAAAAATGATAATGAGTATAACTATCACAGGAAGAAACCTCTGAAACCATCTCCATTTTCCCATGCAAATTTATCCTTAATACATTTATAAAGTTAACCTGTAAAAATTGGTGTCAAAAGTAAATCATAAACTTTTAGCCCTTATGAATAAAAATGTTTGAAATTCCTTTACTATCATGGCTTGTTTTTAAAAGAAAACCACGGAAAAGTAAAGAAAAATCGTAAAGGCAGCAAGTGGTATCAAAATTGATTTAATACCTAAAATGTTTTTCTTCCATATTGTGATAATAAAGAATAACGAAAGTATAATACTCAATATTATTGAAATGGAAGCAGTTTGATTTATGGGTGTGCTTAAAAATATAAATGATAAACCAAGATAAATTGTACAGTAAATGGGACTTTCACCAACAAGGGATCCAATTGATTTTGTAATTTCTCCATTCATTGCCCATCTTAAAGATATCAAAATCTCTGGCAGAACTCCAGCTATTGGTAAAATCAATATTGAAATTGTTAGTTCGGATAAATTATAAAAAGCACTGAGTGAATTAACAAATCCCACAAACAGATAAGAACCAAATAGAATGAGAACTATAGAGATAGATATCTGTATAATAGAAGCATTTTTGCTTCCTAAATATTTTGAAAGGTATGGTTTTTCATGTAACTCAGGTTCGTATTCATACTCAATATTCTTAATAAGAAAAAAATAAAGAAACATTGAGACTATCAGAATTATCCCTATAATGTAATTTTCAAGAATATCTGTATATTTTTTTAAAAATATGAGTGGAAAAAAAAGGATCACAGGAATGAAGGGGTAAAGAAGAGACTTTGAAATCCTCATTTCATTCTCACTACCTCTTTTCTTTATGTAAAATAAGATGAATACACAAATTGCCATACCAACTGTGAGAACAAAAAAAGGCTGGCCTATGATGACCCCAAGGGAAAGGCCATTGTTGCCACCATTAAAGTAAAAAAAGGCAATGACAAATATCACAAGTTCAGGAAAGGAGGAAAATAAGGGTGTGATAAGTTCTCCAACAATATTGTCAGAGAGATTTAAAATATCCTGTATATAATCTATGGAATTGGTGTAAAGAAATGATGAGATTATTATAAGAGGTATTCCTACTATTTCAGGTAAAATTGAAATCACAGCATCACCCTATTTCTTTATTGGAATATAAATTATATGTGTTAGTTTGAATTTATTATTATAATCAAAATAAATAAATGAATTTTTAAATAATCAATTAAAATTTTACCGATATAAGTTTTAAGGAAAAAAGTATTTTTTCCTAAAAAGGATACAGAAAAATGGAGAATGGCAATGTTCCTGATAATTTCAGATTCAATTTTCTTCTCATATCTAGAGCTACCAGGAGCATAGCTCTGAGTTTTTCAGCAATTGAGTATCCACTTTATCTTGAGGCTTTAAAGTTTAACAATGTACTGATAGGGGGACTTAGTTTTTTTGTAATTGCATTCACCGTTTTACAGGTCATCATACTGGGCACTCTTGGGGATCGTATAGGTTACAAATATTCCATGGTACTGGGTGAAATCTTTCCAATAATATCCCTTATTATTCTATCATTTGTCTCTTCTGGCCCACTGCTTTACCTGTCTGTTGTTGGAGGAATTGCAGGTGGCCCAGGGGGGGCAAGGGGAGCGTTTTCACCTGGTACAACAGCCTATGTGGCCAACAACTGGCCAGATCCGGAGAGTAGAGTCATGAAAATAGGGTATGTAACCTCCGTTGGTTCATTTTTTTCAACCTTTGGAGGTTTGCTTGTTGTTCTCTTTGGTATTGTAAATCCTTCAAAGGATCTTTCATTATACAGAGAATTTTTCATGCTTTGCCTTATATTTGTTACAATCTCCATGATTTCACTCTTATTTCTCAGAGAAAGAAAAATGGAGGGGAAAAAACGAGGGTTCATTTCAAAAAAATCCGCATCACACGTATCAAAGGTTATAATTACCAATGTGTTCAATGGCGCAGGAATTGGGCTGTCCATGCCTCTGCTATCCCTCTGGTTCTCAGAGATGTATAATGTTTCCAGTTTCAAAATAGGTTTGGTTTTAACAATTTCATATATTGCCACAGGTCTTGGTTCTTTCATAGCATCAAGGTGGAAATATGGAAGAACGCATTCAGGTATTATTGGTTCCTATTCAAGAATATTCCAGGGAGCACTTCTGGTTTTAATGGCCCTGATGCCCTTTTTTGTATTTGCAGGTGCAATTTATGTTGTGAGGATGGGCATAGCAGGTGTAGGTCTGCCCATGAGGAATCAGATTAATGTGAGTGGAATTGAAAGCAGAGATTATGGAGCAGGCAGTGGACTGCAGGCCACTGCAATGAGGGTTTCACAGAGTACAACGGGAGCCACAGGATATCTGATGGATTTATATCTTCCTCTGCCTGAAATTGCAGGGGGGCTGATCCAGGCATTCGCAGGATTTATCTATTACAAATACTTTGGAAAAAGAAAATGATTCCAAAAATATTCTGAAAACATTAATATGATTCTCATATTTTCATTACGCATGTCAGGTAAGGAAAGAAACAGAGTTTATATGGTTTCAGGAGGAGTAACCAAATTCAGAAAAGCAGTCCCTGAGAAGGATTTCAGGCTGAGAGTTAAAGAGGCTTTCGATTATGCAATAAATGATATTCAACTGGAAAAAGATAAAATTGATGGGTCTGTGGCAGCATATTTTTCAGATCACTTTCAGGGACAGGCAATGGCAGGGGTTATGGCACATGATTACATTGGCCTATCACCAAAGCCAAACAAAAGGGTTGAGGGTGGGGGTGCAACAGGAGGACTTGCACTTCAGACAGCATATGAAGAAATTGCCTCCGGGAGAATGGACATATGTGTTGCCTTTGGTTTTGAATCCATGTCCCGTGTAGGCACATGGAAAGGAAACGAATTCATAGCACTTGCAAGTGATCTGAATTTTGATTATCCAAACGGTGGATTCTTCACTGGTTATTATGCCATGATGGCTGTACGTCACATGCATGAATTTGGCACAACAGTTGAGGATTATGCCATGATCTCGGTAAAAAATCATGGAAATGCAATGAAAAACAGATTTGCACAGAGCCCAATGAAACTTACTGTTGAAGATGTGAGGAAAAGTCCAATGGTTGCATATCCCTTAACAAGGCTCGATATTAGCAACATGTCTGATGGTGCTGCAGTTGCAATTCTTGCATCTGAAAAGGTTGCTTATGAAATTTGTAAAAAACCAATACTCATAAGTGGTGTAGGAGCTGGTGCAGACACCATGAGGCTTGCGGACAGGCCCTTCGGAGAGGTGCCTCTTTTACCTAATGAATCAAGAGAGAACTACAGATCATTGAAATATCCCGGAGTCCACTCATTCAGAGCAGGAAGATACGCGGCAATAAAGGCTTATGAGATGGCAGGAATATCCGATCCTGTGAATGAGATAGACGTTGCAGAACTTTATGATTCTTATACATCAGCTGAGCTTCAGACCTATGAGGACCTTGGTTTTTGCAATATAGGAGAGGGAGGTGCATTTGTGAGAGAGAAAAAACCCTTCTTTGGAGGAAAACTCCCTGTTAACGTATCCGGTGGGTTGATAGGTGCTGGACACGCAATAGGTGCCACGGGCATAATGCAGTCAGTGTTTCTATTCTGGCAGCTTCAGGGAAAGGCTGGAAAGCATTTTGGAAATGAATCTGCCCAGGTTCCCAATGCAAAAAAAGGTGTTGTGGACACCCATGGAGGTACGGGAACAACTGTAACGGTAACTGTGATGGAGGTGGAAAAATGACAATAAACAGAAATGCAAAACTTGAGGATGATAATGAAGGAACAGAGGTCCTGAAAATAGACCCACTCATAATCAAGATGAATTATGACATTGAATACTATCACAGCTATGGACAGGACTCTGAATTCTTCAAAAATTTGGGTAAGGGCAAATTAATAGGAAGCAGATGCAATAGTTGCAAATACACATATGCAACACCAAGGAAGCATTGCATGTTTTGTGGAGAAGAAACTGAATGGGTAGATATTCCACTTGAGGGTAGAATACATTCTTTCACAACCTGTTACTTTGGAAGCGAGCAGATTCAATGGAAACCACCTTATCATTTAATCCTTGTTGAATTTGATGGAGTAAACTCACTTTTCTTTTCCAGGCTTATAGGGGCAGACTTTGAGGATATTTACATAGGAATGGAGGTAAGGGCAAGATTCAGAAGGATGATGAAGATGAATGTCACGGATGTTTACTTTGTACCAAAGTAGGTGTTAGTATTGAAAGAAAATAATTTTTCAAATACCAACAGGGATATTTTCCTGATTTCATTGAACAGGCAAATAGACAGAGGAGCCCTCATGTCAAGATACAGCAGAACAGCATCAATTGATCTCAGGGATCTTTATGAAACTGAATTTGCAAAGAATCCTGACAGGGGTAAGGACTTCTACAAAAGGGTTTTTCTCGAATATGGAGATGAATCTATCGCAGAGCTTATGAATTTCCAGATTGGACTTCAGAATTTATCCAATATAAGCACAAAATGGATAGAGGAATCAAGAATTGGATTATCATATCTGGAAAAATCATCCAGATATGTAAGATACGACCGTAAATTTGAAGGGAGATACCTTTATATTCCAATTGAAAAAACAGGAATATCTGAGAGATTCAGGGACGAGTATGAAAGGGTAATGAACTCAGCCTTTGAATTTTACTCCTCAGTTCTCAATACTTTTGAAAGCAAACTTGATGAAAAATATGGAAAAGATATGATTTTTGAAATGAATGATGAAAATGCAATAAAGGCGATGAGAACAGCCATAAGGAGCAGGGCTTTGGATGATGCAAGAGAGATATTGCCAATAGGAACATTGACAAATTTGGGAATAAACGGGAATGCACGTGCTCTCTCCTATATGATTATGAGGCTATATTCATCTGAAATGAAGGAACTGAAGAGCATAGCAGATATGCTTTACAGCGAGCTTGAAAATGAATGCGGCCCGGTACTTTCTTTCATTCATACAGAAAGAGGCAAATCAATAATAGAGAAAATGAAAAAAACAAGATTGGCACCAGAGACTGAGGATTATGGATGGAGGGAAAGGGAAGTGGATGTGAAATTGCTTGATCTGCATTCACCATTCGATAAATTGCCAAGCATAGAGGGTTTAAAACCTGATGTTTCAAGGGAAAGTGGAATAGACAGACGTGCAAAGTTACCACGATCTATGGAAATGGTAACTGCAGTTTTTTCAGTTGTTATGGATTATGGAACTTTCAGGGAATTTCAAAGACACAGGTTTTTCAACATAATAAGAGGAAGAGTTGACATAAATTCTGGCTATCATGTTCCTGAACTTTTTTGCCTTACTGATAAAAAGCCTGAATATGAATCCATATTGAATGACATGAAGACTTTGTATGAAAAAATATGCAAGGAGAATGGAGAGGATGAGGCACAATACGTTCTTCCACTTGGAACAATGTACAGAGTTGTGGTGGGAACAAATCTCAGGGAACTTGTATATTTCTCAGAGTTAAGAACAACTCCACAGGCTCATCCCGTAATAAGGAGGGTTGCACAGGAAATGGTTAAAAAAATTATTGATGTAAGACAGGAATATAATAACCTTTTTGTAAATGTTGACTGGAATAATTATCCACTAGGAAGATTCTCACAGGAGTACAGAAAGGAGAAAAAACTCAAAGATATGTGAAAATAAATAAGATGTCAGAAATGTAACCTAAAACCTTAATTTCAAATAAACAATACCCTTTTTGTCCTATGTTTTGTCAGGAGGCGAATTATTGACAAATGAACTTAATGTTATACGATGGGATTTCCGTCTTGAAAACAACCTTTTTGAGAAGATACTTCAAACAGATGATGAAAAAATAAGGGAAATTTTAAGAAACAGGGGTGTTGATAAATACATTCTATTAAGAACATGCAACAGACTTGAAATCTATTATGATATAAATGTAAGATTTTCAAATGAAGAATTTCCAAATCACACATGGATCTGTGGTGAAGATGCAATAAGACATCTGTTCAGGGTTTCCTCAGGACTGGAATCACTATCCGTAGGTGAGAATGAAATTATAAGGCAGATAAAAGAAGCTTACGAGGCTGCCATAAAGGATAACAGGTCAAACAAATTTTTGTCAACCATATTCTTGAGGGCAATTAAAGTGGGTAAGTATGTGAGGGAACATACAAACATATCCCGCGGAAAGGTTTCAATACCATCGATTATGATAGATGAGATAGAAAAAAGGAAACTTTTAAAGGGGAAGTCAATAGGAATTGTAGGTACTGGAAAGATGGCTGCCACCATCACCAAATATCTTCAGAAAACCGATGTGGCAAAAATTACCCTTTATGGAAGAAATGAGGAGGCAGGAAAGGAACTTTCAGAACTCTTTGGAGTGAATTTTAAGAGAACGCTGGATTTCCAGCAGATACTTTATGAAAATGATGTGGTGATCACAGCAACAAGCTCCAAAATACCCTTGCTTAGCAGGGCCCAGATTGAAGCAGTTGATAAGAAAATCCTAATAGTAGATATTGCAAATCCAAAGAATGTGGAAGATAATTACATTAACCCCAATGTGGAGATAATAAACCTGGATATGGCAACAAAAATAATGGACGAAAACAGGATTAAAAAAGAGCAGGAGATAATCAAATCGGAAAATATAATTGAACAGGAGATCAAAAAGGCACTCTCCAAAATTGCCGAGGAAGATATTGAAAATTACATCTCCTCCCTTTACATAAGAGGAAAAAAAATAGTTATGGAAGAATATTTGAAACTTCAGAGAGAGATGAAAAAATCCGAAAATGAGGATAGAATAATTGAGGATTTCGTGAACTCCGTTGTGAACAAATTACTTGCACCTGAAACTGAAACCCTCAAGAGGATGATAAGAGAGAAGAAATGGGACGGCCTAAGGGAATTCATTGAGTCTTTTGATAAAAAGGATGAGATTGATGAGTATCTTTTCGATTCTGATTCTGAAGATCCAGTAAATTCCCAAAATCAACAAGGCCAAAATCATCGGTTATCCCAAACACCCTGAAATTTTCCTTTTTTACACTTTTCAATACTGGAGTGAAATGGTCTTCACCTATGAGTGATTCTGAAACATCAGTTCCCGAAGAAAAGAAGCTCATTGCTGGTGTTATTCCCACGTGTTCCTTTTGATTGTAGACGAATGCTGGAATTTTGTAAACACCCCCAACCCTGTCTCTGAGTACCATAGCAGGATGCTCATGTCCCAGTAGAGTTATTTTTCTTAATTTCAGATCCCTGTCACCATGATATATAAAGTATCTTGAATCCTCATAGTAATCAAGTTGAACAATATCTCTACTTGAAAGAATTGATTGAAGATAATTGTCGTGGTTACCCCTTATGAAAACCAGCTCCGTTTTCGTTCTAAAGTTATCTATAAAGTGTTTTACGTCCTCCCACTCCTGAGGTAGATTTTTACTGAATTCCTGTTTAAAATCACCATTTATTATAATCTTTGCAGGCTCATATCTTTCAATTATGCGATCTACAATCCCCTCCACATGATTTCGCTGAAGTTTTGGAAGTGTAAGACCCTTCAAACCCATCTCTTCCTCAAAGCCCAGATGCAGATCAGAAATGACCGCCGCATTTATGTCTGCTAGGTAAAAACAGTAAAGGTCTGTTGCAAAGACCTGATCCTCAACCTCAATTTCTCTCAACAGATCATTATAATTTTTTAGCTTATAATACTTTAAATAAAATAACTGTGCAATCTTTTTTAAATATTATCAGATACACATCCGTGGAGATAAACCCGGTAGAAAGGAAGATACTTGAATTTCTTAAGGATAAGTCAGAGGTTTATGAAGAAAAAATTGAGGCTGATGGCATTTCGAGAGAAATCGTGAGAGGCGCACTATCCTGGCTAGAAAAAAAGGGACTCATAGATGTTAAAAAATTGGATGAAAATGTTTACAGAATGAGTCAGGAAGGTGTCAAATATTCCAAAGATGGGCTCCCAGAACTCAAACTTATTGAACTCATAAGGAAAAATAAAGAGATATCTGTATCTGAGGCATCGAAAATTCTCGGTGATATTCAATTTAAAATTGCTGCTGCTCAGCTGGCCAAGCTGGGAATCAGACCTGAAAATGGTGCCTTCAAAATTTTAAATCACGAAGTTTATGAAAAAATTCTGAAGAGACAGAACCTTCTTGAAAGTATTATGCCTGATACAGACATACAGATGAATGATGAAAATGAGGAATTAATAAAGCGCGCTGGCCTTTTTGAAAGGAAAGAAAGGACAAGAAGAATTGTGAAAATAAACCAGTCAGGAATAAATGCACTTCTTGAAAACAAGGATGATGGAAATATCACAGAGGTGACCTCGGAAATTATAAGAAACTATAATCCTGAAATACACAGATTTGTTTCCTATGACCTCAACATGCCTGGGGAAACAATAGTGAGAAACACATCCCACCCCCTTGGTGATTTCATAGAAAAAATAAGAGAAATATTTCTACAGATGGGTTTTGAGGAACTAAAGGATGATTACGTTGAGATCACAGGCTGGAACATGGATGCACTTTTCATACCACAGGATCATCCGGCCAGGGATATGCAGGACACATTCTATCTTAAAGGCAATATGAGAAAAGTGGAAGAAAATGAGATTAAACTTTTTCAGAGAGCTGGCCAAATACAGAGGAAAGGTATTGGGAAATATTCTGGCTACGGTACAGAATGGAAGCTGGAAAGGGCAATGGAACCAATTCTCAGGACACACACTACATCAAGCACAATGAGGGCACTCTGGAAGATGCCAGACAGGGAAAGGGCAGTCTTTTCTGTGGACAGGGTTTTCAGGCATGAAAGTGTTGACTGGAAACATCTTGCAGAGTTTCATCAGGTGGAAGGGGCGGTACATATGAAAAATGCAAGCATTGGAAATCTTAAATGGCTTCTCAAAAAATTTTATAAACAACTTGGATTTGATCAGATCAAGCTTGTACCTTCCTACTACCCTTATACAGAACCTAGTCTTGACGTGGTGGTAAATGTGAATGGAAAGGAAATGGAAATGGGTGGTTCAGGTCTTATAAGGCCAGAGGTTTGCAAAATTCTTGGATTGAAATACCGTGTTATTGCCTGGGGCCTTGGTCTGGAAAGACTTGCCATGCTGTATTCAGGCCTCACAGACATCAGGGAGCTTTACAACAGTGATCTCAGATGGCTAACTAATGGAAAGTTCATGTTGTGAATGATTCCTTGATATTTTTAAGAGCCATATTGAACTGGTTTCTCTGAGCATCATTAAGTTTTCCATTTTTCTTTACATATTCCCCATTAATTATAACATCAGTTATTGCGTCTCTGTCCATGCTGTAAACTATTGATGATATCACATTATTTTTTCTTAGAGGTACCAGAGAACTGTTTCTGTGATCTATAATATTGAGATCTGCAAGATAACCCTCCTCAATAAGACCACCATTTTTTATACCTGCAGCAAGATAACCATTCAGTGTAAGAGCCCTGAATATTTCAAGGGAGTTCATCATTGAACCGTCCCATCTTGAGTTCTTGAAATCAAGTGAGGAAAATTTTGCATTTTCAAGCACGTTCTGGGAATTGTTGCTACCTACACTGTCAGTTCCAAAGCTTATGTTTGCACCTGCATTTTTAAGTTCCTCATATGCAAGATGTCCCCCATGCCCCAGTTTGGAATTGCTCACACCATTCCATGATACTGTGCATCTGTTCTTGCCAAGTAATGATATTTCCCTTCCATTAAGCCACAGACAATGGGCAGCTAAAAAGTTTTGGGAGAGAACACCAAGATCATCAAGATATTCCACCACCCTTTTTCCTCTCTTATCTAGAAAATCATACACCTCTTTTCTTGTTTCACTTACGTGCATGTGCAACTGAGTTCCGTATTTTTTTGCAATGTCTCTCGCACCCTCAATTGTATCATCTGAAGCAACATATACTCCCTGGATTCCAGCTGCTGGGATAATTCTATCATTTCTTCCTCTGTATTCTTTGATGAAATTTTCACAGTTTTCCACTGGATCGCCTTTTTGAGTTGAAAGTTCCCTGTCAAGAGTGACCCATGATAACAGAGCCCTGATTCCAAGTTTATCTGCCGCTTCAAATATTATGTCCTCAGAATAATAAAGATCTGCGAACAATGTTGTTCCTGACATTAACATGTCACAAATTGATATGGTTGAAGAACTGTATATATCATCCTTTCGTCTGTTGTTGTCAAGTGAGAATGTTTTATCTAAAAATTTTTCAAGACTTAAATCGTCAAGAAGACCTCTGAAACGACCCATGGCAACATGTGTATGTGTGTTTGCAAAACCAGGAATAACAATATCACTGTTAATTACATTGGGGGGTTCTTTATCTGTTATTTTTGCAATCTTACCCCTGGATATGATGATATCTCCGTATCCAAGTTTTCCCCTCGAATCTATGAAAAAATGGTCTTCAATCAAAATCTCTTCATTCATCTTCCTTCCATATTGTCACGTCGTATTTTTCCTTTTTATCTTTCCTCAAAGCATAGATGATTATTCCCATTATTACAACTACAGTAACAAGGAATGAATAGAAAGTTATTGTAAGATAATAAAGAAGAAGGGAAAATATGAATGCGCCTATTGATCCATAAATTATTGGATATGAAAGATCCTCAAATGAAACCCTCTTCTCCTTTTTTTCTGATGACATATGAAGGCTCCAGAAAGTTCCAAATATTGAGAGAAGGAAAGTAAATCCGAGAATTATTGTTACAGTTAACTGAGGTTTGATTATTAATGTTAGAAATTCATAACCCTGGGTGAATAAAAGGTATATGTTATAAATGATTAAAATACCAGAGTAATAAAAGGCTGTCAAAAATGTGGTGTCTGAAATGGCAGCAACAGTACTTACAAGCAGTGAATAAACTGAGGTTATTGTGCCTGCAATGTTTAGGGAAACCGCTGATTTTGTTTTCTTTGCCCTGATACCCTCTATTATGAAAATGAAAGATATTGATGAATAAATTGTAAACTCCGTTTCCGTTGATAAGAAATATGTTACGTTAAAATTGAAGATTGGATTTTGAAGATTAAAATATTTAAGGGCAAGAGAGATGAGTATGTAAAGCATAATCAGTGAAATTACAATTTTGTAATAGTTTTCCTTTATTGACGATGGCATGAAGAATTTTAACAATGGAAGGGCAATAATAAGGTACCATATTGAGTTCCAATATGGGAAAACCTGAGGAAGAACGTAAAAGAAAGAAACAGTGGTTGGAAGGAGAATTAAAAAGTTAGCAACGTACTCCTGAAAATTTCTACTCATGCTCCCCTCCCCTGATTCCTTGCCACAGAGTAATCTACCATGGCGTTAATGAATACCCTTTCCTTGTTAGAAAGAACTGATTTAATTCCAAAACTTCTCAAAAATTTTATATTGGCCCTTAGTTCCTTCATTTCCTTGTTTGTAACTGTTTGACCGTAAAGTCTGACCTGGTACTCTATGTTATCAAGATTGTAAAAATCCCCTGGATTTACTGTATAGATGAATATGTTTTCCCTGTTTCTTGTGTTAATCAAATCCCACTTTTTTGCCATCTTGGTTGAATATGGCGATTGAAATACAAAGAAAACAGGTTTTCTGTTCATTTCCCTATATGCAAAATCCATGCACTCCTTGAGGTCAAATGTTCCAGATGGCCTTATTCTGCTCACCTGTTTCTCAAGATCTGTTATGGAATCTTTTCTTGAGGAGGGCTTTATTGCAATTTTTGTTTCTGAAGAATAGACAATGAATCCAACCCTGTCCTGGTTCTTAAGTACAAGATAGGCACAGTTCAAAACCACTGTTATGTAAAAATCGAAAAGTCTGCTGTATGAATAACCCAGATTGGATCCTGAACTATAATCTATCACAAAAACAACATCGATCTGCCTCTGCTCTTCCCATAATTTTGTATATAGATCATCTGTACCAGAGATGTTATACCTACCCCATGCAATCACTCTCACATCATCAGAGTTGTCATAAGCTCTGATGCCATAAAAATCGTATCCCTGTCCTGCTTTTCTAGAGAAATGGTATCCCGATGTGTACAGGATATTGCTTGTCCTCTCACTCCTCTGTGAATGGACGTCCTTCTCAGATGGACCAACATTTATCTTATCAATTATTTTTGCCTCGAATTCATTATATGTAAGTCCAAGTGAATCATATGATATTATTTCAAGTGGGCCAATCTCATATGTCCCTATTATCTGAGGTTCAATGGAATAGGTGATTGTTTTTACTTCACCACCTCTTATCTTCAACAGTCCGGAAATAGGCCCTGATACCAGAAAAGCATCACTAACATTGTCAAAGTATTTTAATTCGAGAGTTGTGCCAGAATTATTTTTGAAAACCAATTGTATCTCTATTTTATCCCCTTTTTTTACCTCTTTTTTAAGTATTTTTCTACCAACCGCTATTGAATGCCTTATTTTTTTAAATTTTCCAGAGTTCTGGTAAATAATGTCAAAACTCATTATAAGTATGACAGCAATAAAGAAGAAAGAGAGCTCATAATATCCATAGAGATCATAAAAAAAGGACTCGAGTAAACCAAATATGAATGCTGAGTACAATACGTAAGTTTTTTTGTTGATCATTGGGTGAACCCTATTTTTTCCAGTATATCTTCAATTATTCTGTAAGATGCTTCAACCCCTGAATCCATTTCATTCATTAACGCTTCAGGTCTTAGGATGAGTCTGTGATTAAGAAGAGGTTTAGCCAGGAAATAAACATCTTCAGGGATCACATAATTTCTCCCTTCAATCATTGCACAAGCTCTTGCAGCCTGCATCAGTTTTGCAGTGGTTCTTGGACTTGCACCAACATATATTCTTGAATCCTCCCTTGTTTTCCTCATTAAATCCACCATATATTCTTTGATTTGTTGGGAAACGTAAACATCGTTCAATGATGCTCTCATGCTATCTATCAATTCAGGATTTATAAGGGTGCCCCTACCTTTTTCACTGAAGCTTCTGGAAAGTATATTGATTTCCTCTTCCCTTGAAGGGTATGTCAGTATCAATCTGAAGATGAAACGATCCATGAGGGCCTCAGCAAGTGGAAATGTTCCTTCCTGTTCTATTGGATTTTGTGTTGCTATTACAAAGAATGGGTTTGGAAGCCAGTAAATATTACCACCAGCAGAAACATGCTTCTCTTCCATGGATTCTAAAAGGGCAGACTGAACCTTTGCAGGTGTTCTGTTTATCTCATCGGCAAGTAGTATGTTTGTGAATATAGGACCCTGTCTGAATTCGAACTTCTTGGTTTCAAGATTGAAAATCATATTTCCGGTTATATCAGATGGCAGCATATCTGGGGTAAACTGTATCCTTTTGAACTGCATTTGAAGGTGGGATGAAAATTCGCTAGCCAGCATTGTCTTTGCAAGACCAGGCACACCCTCCAGAAGTATATGATTATTGCTTATGAGCGAAATGAACATCATCTTTACCGTTATGCGTGAACCAATAACCTTTCTTCCAATCTCTTCGCTTACCTTTGAAACAAGAGACTTCACGTTTAAATAATCAAGCATATTTTCCATAAATTATCATTCTCCATTTTCTCTAATTTGAGAGATCAACTCCCTGTCTATTGTATCAAGATTGGTCTGAATTTTAGCATGTATTTTCACAATTTTCTCCATTTCGCTTTCCTTTCTCTTTTTTAAGTTCTGAATTTTTTTATCTGATATGGCAAGGTTCAACCTGTAATTAATTCTGTTGTATTTCCGGATTGATTTCCTCATTTCCTTTACAAGGAAAAAAATTTTTTTCTGCGCGGAATCCTCAATTTTTTCAAAATGATCATAATCCTTCTTCATCACGAAATTCATCTCCTCTTCAAAATTTTTATCTGGAGTCTCAAAACTCTCCATTTTGCTATCAATGTCGGGTATACTGTCCTGTTTGGCTAATGAAGCCCTTATTCTAACGGCCAAAAAAAACAGCAATATTACAAGTACAGGTATGAGAAAATTCAACATTATGAGCGGATTTTTTTCATAGTTCTGAATAATCTGGGTTAAACTCATAAACTTAAATCCGCTCAAAACTGCCATTATTCACCAACCTCTGAAAAATATAGTTTTTTTATGTCCATATAACTATAGAAATCTTTCACTATATTTTCTATATCATCTTTGTTCAACTCACTTTCCTTCCTATACATAATTTTTTGAAAACCTTCTTTGTAGAAAGTTATGTATTTTTTTATTGCGCCAAATTTGAATTCGTCCCCACTCTTCCCGTTAAGTAATAGTCTGTCTATGTCAATAAGTGACTCGTCACTCTTAACTATGAAATCCTCCGGAAAATTCTTATCTATTGATTTCAAATAGAGGTAAATATTCTCTGAAGGTGTAAGATTGTTGATGAACTTTATACCGTAAAAACGCTTCAGATCGTTTGTCATATATGAAAGACAAGTTGAGATCCCCTTAACAACTTCACCATTATCAAATGCCCTTTTTAATGCCAGAACAGGAGGGACATCTGCTACTGTCTTGTATTTGTAGATGACCTCGGCCTGAACTTTTTTTCTTCTCCAGAAGGGTTGTTTTTTCTTTGGAGATGTATTTATAGCATTTCCACTGGCATTCGTTTGATTTTCTTTTTTTGTTATGTCATCGCCTTTTGCTTCCATTTTTACTCACCCACATTATAATGATTATTATAATTTAAAGTTAATTGATCAAGATGGCAAGAAATGAGAATTGTAGCAGAAGAAAGTTCATTAACTGAATAATCCGCATAAAAAGTTAATGAATTTTTCCCTGTCAATCCCGTTATATTCATATTGATATCTGAGAAATATGAATTATTCATATAAAATTGAGACCCGTCAAGAACGAAATAGGTTCCGTTTGGCATCACATATTCAATTGTGCTATCATACCTATAAAGTGAAATGTTATAAAGAAGTACAGACCCCGGCAGGAAATTGAAAGTATCATTACTATAAATTATATTGTATTTTGAATTTGAATAAATTCCATTTAACTGTATAATTTCGGTTGAATTGGATATATCCAATGATATCCTGTATAGAGGGTGCGTATAATTTCCTGCAAAATATCTGGACTCAAAAACAGTCCCCCCGGCTTTGAAATAGTACCTGACTTTATAATAAGTCTGGTTCATTGTAACATTTGTAAGGACAGCATTCTTGAAAGTTCCAATCAAATAATTGTTTACTGAATTCCCTTTCATAGTTTGAATGTAAATATCAACAGGGATTGTTGAATTCAAAAATATAAGAGATGAGTATTCAGAAACATTCATCTCAACTGTTATTGTTTTTGAGGATGCGGTATTTACTGTTGTTTGATTCATTACAATCGAGGAATAATTTCCATACCTGAAGACAAAATTACCCCTCGGTATCTCAAATGTGAAATTTCTGAATTCCGGTGTAATTTCTGATGTTGAATTTTTAAAATAAATAAGGGAATTGAAGCTGTAAATATTTGCAGGAAGTGTTTCATAATTTAAATTTAGTTTGTTTTCAACCTCGTATTTATAAAGAGTATTAAGTATATCTATGTTAAATGTTGTGATGTTTCGATCATTCATATTTATTTTTTCAAAAGATTGATTTCCTGGAAGAGCAGTGAATCTATTATTTATTGATTTATAATATTGTGAATAAAAGCTTATATATCCAGATACAGAAAGATTTAACTCCACATCTAAAAATCCAGTTGTTGATGTGTTGAATACCTTGCCATAAATGACCCCGTTAAGATAGACAAGGGCATACATTGAGGTGGAACCCAATAACGAATTACTGTGGTAAAAAGCAAAAAGATTTCCGCTCAATGATGAACTTTGATGATTAGTTGTGTAGTTTTCTGTAAGGTTCTTTTCCAGTGAAGATAACTCATAACAAGCAACTGGGATTACATTTTCTGTAAAACCCTCACCTATTGATTTAACTGGTATTAACCCAAGATCACCCATTTTGAATATACCTGGATTTGATGTTTTGGTGCTGTTTACAATTATACTATAGTTTTGTGATATGAATCCGTTTTCTTGTAAATCAACAGTGAAATTCAATGTGTATGACTGATGAGTATCAACAAAAACCTCAAATCTATAAGAACCATCTGTTACGTAATCCTCAGATGAAACCGGTATTCCATTTTCAAAAAGAGTATAGTTTGAATAATAAAGAGGGTTTCCATTTACAGAATTTATTCCACTGCCTGTCAGGTTGAAAGTTTGTCCGCTTAATGGAACAGCATTCTCATAATATATATTGGAATGAATTCCATTATCTGCACTAAGTGATATCAAAGAAAAACCAGGTATGTACAATATTATGTTATAGATACCAGGGAAATCCGTTTCCAATTCTGTGATTGCACTCCTATTTAGTAACACGGAGTCGTAGTATATTGTGCCGTTGAAATTACCTGCAATAACACCATAGAATTTGTTTTCAAAAGATATGTTCTGAGGGTATTCAGAGTAAAAGGAATTAGAAATTTGTATTTTTGAAAATACTTTTTCGTTCTGCTTGTAATTTATAGAGGAAGTGGATTTCAGATAATTTTCAGCTTCACTCTTCAAAAATGATGGCAGAAAACCAAGGCCTTTTTGTTGAGAATTCAAGGGTTGACCGTTGAAAGGATCCCATGCAGTGAGGCTCATATTTAGATTATTTATACTTGAATTAACAAATATTTCACCTGTTTGATTTAGGTTGAACCCTGTGCCTTTGAAATAAAGCTCATTGTATCCTTCTGGTACACTTATAGAATAAGAACCATCTGGGAGTGTTGTAGAATTACTTACAACCCTTCCGTCGAAAACATCTTCAACATCTATGCCAGTTGATATGGGCTGATTCAATTTATTAAAAACCGTACCGTTGATTGTGAATAATATATTATTCGGTAACTTAAGTTCCAATTTTAGATTTGTTATGTTTTTCCCTGACACGTTTAAAAATTCTGGTGTGACGTTAGCGGAAAAACCTGACTTTTCAACATATATGAGATAGTTTGAATTCTGAAGCTTTACGGAGAAATTACCCGTATTATTTGATAATGTGTTATATGTTGAGTAAAAATTTCTGAAAAATATGTTAACATCCGGGACTTTTACCTTCGAGCTATTGTTTCCATTCTGCAATGTATATGCGTAACCTGTAACTGAATAAAGATAGGCCTTTTTCAAAGTTACGTTTTCCCATACATTCCTTCCATTTAAATTTGTGAATGTGAAAAGTGATTGAGAATATCCCTTCGATGTTATCCCCATCGTGAACGTTCCAAATAGCAGAACCTCCACCTTATATCCACCTGTGGAGTTTGTGATTGTTTGCACGTCCCAAGGGAAATCGAAGATGGTAATGTTAGTATTAATCAGTGGCTTTCCATTTTCATTGTATACGTAACCTTCCAGAATATAAGTTCCATTATTATCTGGCCCAATGGATGTTCCAAGTGTTGAAAAACTGAACATCCTCTGCTCACCTGCATAAAGCTGGGGGATCTTTACCTTGATGTAAGGTTTTGCATCATAATTTTCGTGAAACAAAAAAATTGAAGAACCAAGCAGTATTGCGGCAACTGCCAGAGCTCCAACTAGCTTTAAATTAGGCATTATATCAATCAATAACTTGCATTATTAATAATTTTGTGATACAATTTAATATCAATTGCGCATTTTTACTGCCACACCTTTTTCTGTAGTCATCATTGCCAGGCTAGGCATCTTTGCCACACCAACTCCCCTTGCCTCTCCATTATGAGTTATAACAACCTCATCTTCTTGTCTTATATCTTCAGTGCAGTTTTTAATGCCCACTGAATAAATATTTGCTGTGGGATAAAAATCATCAATTTCAACAATAAATTTATTTTCCTTTATGAAAATGTTTGATGCGTTTTTGTTTATTGTTAATTTTCCCATATCTTCTCTGTAAATAAAATACGGGTTATTTTTTTCCACAAGCATGAATTGATTGAACATTTTTTTCAACTCAAGATTTTCAATATATTTCAAAATCCACTCACCAAATTGGTATTTTGCTGTTGAAATAAGTTTTTCTTGTAAAAAATTTCTTTTTCTTACCTTATGGCCTTCTTTTATTATGCTATCAAGATAATTATTCAAAACATTGAATGATTCAGAATCTTTTTTATCCCATTTAATGAATTTTCCATTTTTACCAAATTTCTTTTCGAGAAATAAGAGTGAATCATCAACAAAGAATACTATTTCATCATATTTATTATTTTCCAGATATTTGGAAATAAGGTTTTCTAGCATGTTCATCTCATCCATGAACCACTGCCCGGTAACTGGAATGTCGTAAAAACCTGCAGGATATGTTTCTTCCAAATCCCTAGGAACTACTCCCACGGGTGATGTTAAGATTACTTCATGAATGTGATATCTTCTATTCCCAAGTGATTGGATAAGAGCTTTATGTGTTTTAGATGAGGAATAAGGTTTTTTTGCACTACACGGAATAAAAAGGCAGATTTTCAAATCTTTTGGTTTTCTGTAATCTTCAGATATGAATTTTCTATATCTAACTATATCTGGTCTCCCAAGTGATATGAGATCTGTTGATAAAATAGAATTTGTCCTTCTTGGAAAAAATTTCTCATATATATGTCCATATTCGTTTTCAATGATTCTCAAAGCTTCCACTGACCTATTTGATATTGACCATTTTTCAACGATCTCAATCAATTTACCTGTTGAAATTGAATTAGAGAGTAAATCTATTTCCTTTTTCAAAAAATTCCTGTTTGTTTCAATGTTTAACTTTTCCTTTCTGTTTATTCTACCAAACATTGAATATTCAATTCCCAATGCAGATTCATAATCTGACATAAGTGTGTCAAAGCAATCTACGCCCATAAGAAATTCAACGGGCAAAAGATAAGGATCAGATATGCCGGGGACATAGAGTAGTTTTGAATATCCAATATTTATCTTTAATTCTAATAAAGTTCTTACAAATCTTCTTGATTTTATGATGAAAGAAGGATCTATTTTTGGAATTATAAAATGATCAGATTCATAAAGTTGAATTTTACCAGAAGAAAGTTGAACCTCCCTTAAAAAACATTTTTCTTCCAAAATTTCAAAGGAATTAAATGTTGATTTTACTGATTCGGGAGTTATGATAAGAGGTAAGTTATATGAAGCGTCATCTTTTAAAATCAATTTTCCTGTTCGTGTCAACCCAAAAAATTTTTCGTTAATTATCACGTAAGGTTATTTTTCTTTTGAATAAATCTTTAATTGATTTATTTTTTAAAATGATTTCTGATGGAATTTAATTTTTCAATTTAATCAAAGTAAATTGAGGATTTTTTAATCACATTATGTAGAAAAAGTAGTACAAATATTATAATATTTCGAAATCACGCAAATTTTTTCAACTAATTGACATCCATAACAATAATTTTTTTTATTAATTGATTGTGGTTTATTTTTTTGATCACATTTCTTCCTGATTTATTAAATTAATAATAAAATTTTACTGGTAATAATTTTAGTATTAGCATGTTTCGTTATAGCTTAATCATTTTTTAACATTAATAATGGAAAAAATTTATTACCATGAAAAATTATAACATTCTTATGGAAAGTAGTGATGAAAATATCACCGTTGTTAACGAGGATAAGAAGTTGAAGAAGGAGCTATCCTTTGTTCAGCTATTATTCCTTAGCATAGGAGGGATTATAGGTTCAGGGTGGCTTTTTGGGGTAAATGATGCAGCTGCCACAGCTGGGCCCATAGTTTTCATATCCTGGATTATAGGAGGGATTATAGTTTTAATAATAGCCCTTACCTATGCAGAGCTCTCGGCAATGATACCAAGAAGTGGAGGAGTTGTTAGGTATCCACACTATACCCATGGAAGTTACACAGGTTATATTTTGGGATGGGCTTATTTGCTCTCTGCAATTACTGTCCCATCTATTGAAGCAGTTGGGGCCGTCACATATCTATCATCTCTGCACGGACTTTCATTTTTGAGCTATGGTGAAACAACGATTTTTGGGCCTACAACATTACTTACGGATCCAGGTATACTGATTGCAGTTCTTCTAATGATCGGATTTTTCTTTCTCAACTATTTTGGTATTAAATTCCTAGGAAGATGGAATGAATATTTTGTCTATTGGAAATTAATAATTCCTACCCTTACGTTCATATTCCTGTTTTTCCTGTTTAGAGGAACTAACTTCACCTCAGTAGGTGGAGGTTTCAATCCTGTTGGCTTGCCTTTTGTTTTCACAGCAATTCCAAGTGCAGGAATAGTTTTCTCATATCTTGGGTTCAGGCAGGCCCTTGAATTCGGAGGAGAGGCAAAAAATCCTCAGAAAGATATACCAAGGGCGCTTATACTATCCATTATTATAGCAGTTTTTGTTTACACAATTCTTCAGGTCGCCTATATTGGATCAATTAGACAGTCAGTGTCTGGTCTTGTTCCCTTTTCCTGGACTGCACTATCAAGCAATTTATCAAATTACTCTGCATCACCCATATATACAGTGTTTACTCATACCAGCATAGCGTTCTTCGGTGCTTGGGCCACAATTCTTCTTATCGATGCAGTTATTTCACCCTCAGGAACTGGATGGATATACCTTGGTACTAGCACAAGGGTTATCTATGGTCTTTCAACTGACGGATATTATCCTAAGAAGTTCATGGAAGTTAACAAAAAGAATGGAATTCCATTCATTCCATTGATACTTTCATTGGTAATAGGTTCAATATTCATAGCACCATTCCCTTCATGGTATGAACTTGTGGGTTTCATATCATCAGCAACTGTTTTCACATACATAATGGGAGGAGTTGGACTGAGAATATTCAGAAAGAAAGTTACAGATATTGAAAGGCCATTCAGATTGAGCTACAGCAGATACATAGCACCAGCAGCCTTCGTTGGAGCATCCCTTATAGTTTACTGGTCAGGTTATATAACACTAACCATACTCTTGCTTTTGATATTTGCAGGGATACCTGTTTATATGCTGATTTACGGACCTGAGAAATTGAAAATTAAGAGATCTAACCTGGTTACCATCTCTGTGATTTACTGGATAATTATAGCTTTGGCATTTTACATTTCATACTACTACATAATCACACCTGCAATAACAAACATTTCACTTGGAATCCCGGCCCCGGGGTCAATCTTCACATACTTCGGAATATTTTATGTGATGGTTGCTGCTTCTTCTCTTATCGTTACAGCATTATTGTTAAGCTGGGCTTCTGATGAGACCAAGAAGGAGATCAAATCAGGAGTATGGCTTGTATTTTACATGCTGTTCATGCTACTCATGTCTTACCTTGGTGCATTTGGACCATATGTTTCACCACTCTATGGAAGCACAGTTTCCTTCCCATATTCACCTTTACTGGCTTTTCCTTACGATTCAATTCTTGTAATAATAGTGACACTAGGATTCTTCTATTATGCCATAAGATCAGGTTATGACGAAGATGACATACACTCAATACTGGCAGAGGAAGGAGTACCATTAAGAAGTTTTGAAACACAAGAATCTTAAAATTTTTAAAACACCATTTTTCATTTTTCAAAATCGTTATATATTGCATTGTTATACTTGACATTACGCACAGCCAATAAGAGCCAGTGTAAGCGAAAATAGTGATGGACTTTTGTTCCGTATGATCTATTTGTTCCAATGCTGGCAAAATATGAGGTTATGAGTGGCTTCATAACTGATTGTTGATGGTAAATTCCTGTCAATTCAATAAGTTTTGTTCGGTATTGGATTAACTCCGGTTGATCCTGCCGGCGGCTACTGCTATCAGGTTCCGACTAAGCCATGCGAGTCAAAGGTCGTAAGATACTGGCGTACTGCTCAGTAACACGCGGACAATCTACCCCCAGGTGGGGCATATCCTCGGGAAACTGAGGTTAATTCCCCATAATTGCTCTATGCTGGAATGCTTGAGCGATGAAAGATTTATCGCCTGAGGATGAGTCTGTGGCCTATCAGGTAGTATGTGGTGTAAAGGACCACATAGCCTAAGACGGGTACGGGCCTTGAAAGAGGGAGCCCGGAGATGGACTCTGAGACACTAGTCCAGGCCCTACGGGGCGCAGCAGGCGCGAAACCTGTGCAATGCGCGAAAGCGCGACACGGGGAGCCTGAGTGCTCTAACTTAGTTAGAGCTTTTCTTAAGCCTAAAAAGCTTAAGGAATAAGAGCTGGGTAAGACGGGTGCCAGCCGCCGCGGTAACACCCGCGGCTCGAGTGGTAGTCACTTTTATTGAGCCTAAAGCGTTCGTAGCCGGATTTGTAAATCTCTAGGAAAATACTCGTGCTCAACATGAGAAATTCTGGAGAGACTGCAAATCTAGGGACCGGGTGAGGTTGAATGTACTTCTGGGGTAGGGGTAAAATCCTGTAATCCTAGAAGGACGACCGGTGGCGAAGGCGTTCAACTAGAACGGATCCGACGGTGAGGAACGAAGGCTAGGGGAGCAAACCGGATTAGATACCCGGGTAGTCCTAGCTGTAAACTCTGCCCACTTGGTGTTGCATCTTTGGTAAAGGGGTGCAGTGCCGGAGCGAAGGTGTTAAGTGGGCCGCTTGGGGAGTATGGTCGCAAGGCTGAAACTTAAAGGAATTGGCGGGGGAGCACCGCAACGGGAGTAGCGTGCGGTTTAATTGGATTCAACGCCGGAAAACTCACCGGAGGCGACCTGTGTATGAGAGCCAACCTGATGAGCTTGCTCGATAGCAGGAGAGGTGGTGCATGGCCGTCGTCAGCTCGTACCGTAGGGCGTTCACTTAAGTGTGATAACGAGCGAGACCCCCACCATTAATTGCCAATATATTCGTGAGGATATATGCACTTTAATGGGACCGCCAGCGCAGAGTTGGAGGAAGGAGAGGTCGACGGCAGGTCAGTACGCCCCAAATCTTCCGGGCTACACGCGCGCTACAAAGGATAGGACAATGAGTTGCAACCTCGAAAGGGGAAGCTAATCTCGAAACCTATTCGTAGTCAGGATTGAGGGCTGTAACTCGCCCTCATGAATCTGGATTCCGTAGTAATCGCGGGTCAACATCCCGCGGTGAATATGCCCCTGCTCCTTGCACACACCGCCTGTCAAACCATCCGAGCTGGTGTTGGATGAGGCTTTGTTCGAAAGGGTAAAGTCGAATCTGATGTCAGTGAGGAGGGTTAAGTCATAACAAGGTATCCGTAGGGGAACCTGCGGATGGATCACCTCCTAAGTTATTTACCTGGCAGGAAAACCATCGACTTTGGCTGTGTTTATGAAAATTTTTTATATTGATTTTTCATGAGTATGGTGTAGATGATATGACAGTTGAAGAGGACCTAATTGAAGTACAAAAGAAAGTTGAACGTAAGATTGGCTCACTAGGGAAGGGAAAATACGCAAGGATAATTAGATTGGCAAAGAAACCAGATCAGAATGAATATGTAAAGGTTCTTGCGATTACTGGTGTTGGATTGATAATTTTAGGAGGAATTGGATTCCTCATTTATATAATGATGAACCCTTTTCATCTTTGAAGTGATAATGATGGGAACCATTGAGGAATACAGATGGTATGACTTCAGTAGAATCACTGAAGGGGAAACATATTGCGGTAAAACTGAGAGCTTTCTTCTAACAATTAAAAATATACAAAGGGGAAAAAGGAAATTTACAATTAAATTTGATTTTCAATTTTATGTTAGGGATCCGAGTATATCCTGGTCATATAAGGCAGGGGATGAAGAGCCTGAACTTATTAACGAAAATGAAAAAAATGAGAGGGAAATAAAATTAGAAATTGATGGAAATTTACAAAAAGAATTAGTTTTATCAATAATAACACCAAAGGGTGGTTTTCAGGATGACACTCTGAAGTGTAAAATTTCTGTTAGATCTGAAGATGGTGTAAATTCTTCGTCAGAGGAATTTGAATTGAAACTGACATCAGTAATTGTTGCTGTAAAGACCAATGTAGGAAAAGAGTTTGAGGTTGCTAGAAGCATTGTAAATGAGGATGAAAAGGATACTGAGGAAAGGAGAGCAATAAATCCTGAGGCGAAAAGGGAAATAATGGCCATAATGGCCCCTTTTGAATTGAAGGGTTACTTTTACCTTGAGACCATGCATCCTGACAGGATTCCATATATTGCCAGGAAAATAAGAAATTTTAAGGGTGTTGTGAACGGCATAATATCCATTAATGATATAGCAGATAAGCTTACACCAAAGCCAGCTGTGTCTGGATTGGATCCAGGTTCATTTGTGGAACTGGTAAAAGGCCCATTTAAAGGAGAAAAGGCAAAAATATTAAATGTAGACAAAGAAAAGGAAGAAGTAACAGTACAGTTCATAGAATCTGCAATGCTAATACCTGTGAAGGTAAGGGCAGAGGATCTGAGACTTATCGAATCTGGAAATTAAGATGAGAGCAAAAAGGGCCTCAGAGAACGAAACCAAAATTTTCAGAGAAGAAATTAAAAAAATTTTAGAAAATCCATTATTGACAGTTCCCGAATGTATAGATGGTGGGTTCCTTTGTCCTTTTAATAATTACAGAAAAAAACTATATAAAAATGTGGACCTTTCAATATTTGATAAATCAGGGGATGAATTTTTAAGGGCACTTGCTGAGACTTCAAGGGCAGTAAATTCGGATCTCAGATACTCAGGTCAGATCAAAACACAATTTGGAATTGCAAATTTTTTCAGGAAAGGGGATTCAGACCAGTATGTTCTCGCAGGGATACAAAACTGGGAAAATGATATTTTCAGAATGCTTTCTTTTTCACGTATTGTGAATGGAAACAGAGCAATAATATACTCTGCAGGTAATTATTTCAAAGCGTCCTGTAAGTTTAATCCTCCAGAGAATGAATTTACTGAGGAGTTAAAAAATAGAGAATTTCAAAGAGATCATCTGATTGATAATTACATAAAAGCAGGTGATGGAAAGATAAGCCTGAGCATAAATCTCATGGGAAGAAAAATAATTGAAACTGGAACTTCCAGCAGAAAGAACTCTCTTTCCATGCTTTTGAAACACATATTTGTTAAAAATCCTGAAAAGTTTGTTTCTCTGAGAGTGGATTACCTTGAGGAGTTTTATAGCAATCTTGAAATCGATTACACTTCAAAGTATTTTCGAGGAGAAATTTCCGACTCAGATTATATTGATAGTATTGTTAAAATAAGAATTGAAAATGGTGCAAAAAACGGCAGATTCATTTGTAATGGAATTCCATACAATTCACTTGATGATCTGATGAAACATATAGGAATTGAAGAAAATTTAAGAGCCATAATAAGTGAAATCTGGAAAAAGGATGAAGGAATAATTCTGGAAACACCCAGCAAAGGAAAATTTCTTGAATATATATGGCCTGAGAAAGGTTTGGAGATACTTAAGAGATTATTTCCAAAAATCCCAATAAAGGAAATAGAAAATCAAAAAGGAATGCCCTATGAGATAATTGAAAAGTTAAAATGGAAGGATGACTGGAACGGTGTTAATGAAAAAATAAAATTGGAAACCTGGTCAGAGAGTTCCAGGTTTTACAGAGATTGTATATACACTGCATATCTTGGGAATATGGATAGGTTATCATCCCTCATTCACAGTGAAGGCAGAAAATCAAAGGAAAATGAGGCAGTTGAATATGCGTTTGAACATTATTACGGATTGAAAAGCTCAAACGCTTATGATGATGAAACAAAAATAAGGGGAGAAATAGTATTGAATTCATTGAAAAAAATTGCAGAAAGCAATTATTCCGATATTACTCCGTTTTATGAGATAAAATATATTCTAAGGTAGGTAGATATGGCTCGTCACGTACTTTCAAACAAAGACAAGAAGAGATTAAAAACCATGCTTCAAAGCATAGGTTTATGGAGAGATACTATGGAAAACTGGAAAATTGAAGTTGAGGAAGTAAAGAAAACAAATTATTTCTCCGTATCCGGAGTTTTAATTGGAATGGAAAAAGACGGTTTCATTCCTTCAGTATCCCTTGTAAATGCAGCTAAACCAGAGAATCATATGATTTCAGTGGATGACGGGGCAGTACCACATATTGAAAACGGGTCAAATGTGTTTTCAAAAGGTGTGGTTTGGGTTTCCGGTGATTTTAAAAAGGGCGATATGGTCTTCATAAAGGATCAGAATAACAGATTTATTGGAACAGGAATAGCAGAGATGGATCCAGAAGAAATGATGAAAAGAGGAGGTGGAACCGCCGTAAGAACGCTCACAATAAAAAAAGAAGATTGATTAAAATAGTTTTAAGATAAATTAATTAAATTGATTTTATTCTAATTAACATGGACGAAGAAAGTATTTTGAATGCGGGAGATGAACTTCCTGAGTTTGAAACAGTGGATCAGGATGGAAATAATATAAATAGCAAAAACATTGTTGGGAAACCTTCAGTTATATACTTTTACCCGAAGGATAACACCCCTGGGTGCACAACTGAGGCTTGCGAGTTCAGGGACAACATGAATATGTTTAAGGATAAGGGTGTGGATGTATATGGAGTGAGTACAGATTCCAAAGAGTCACATAAAAAATTTCAGGAAAAGTATGGACTCAACTTCAGGTTGTTGGTAGACAAAGAAAAGGAAATTTCAAAAAAGTTTGGGGTTTTGAATGATAAAACTGCAAAAAGAACAACCTTCATAGTTGGACCTGATGGAAAAATAAAATACGTTTTTAAATCGGTCAGTCCAAAGGGACATTCCATGCAGGTTTATGAAAAGATGAAGGAATTGGAAATGGTGGATTAATCCACTATAATAAATTTATAGCCATAGTGTATAATTCCACTGGAACCATCCTGGCCCAACTTCCTGAAGACTTTTTTCACCTTCCTTCCTATTTTTAGATCCTTCTCATCGCAATCCACAATTTGGCCAAGAATAACTGGGCCCTCAACAGATTTTATTAGTGCGAGAACATAGGGTCTCTGCCTTATAAATGCCGGTGATACTTCGTGTACAACTGTGAAGGATACGATTGTGCCTTCTCCGCTCAGTTCAACAGGTTCCATTCTTCCAAGTGATTCCCTATGGCAGAATGGACACACGTCCCTTGGGGGAAAGAATATCCTCTCACAATTACCGCATTTTCTACCTGTTAGCCTGTATCTGTTTTCTGTCTCTCTCCATATTCTTGATAACTCACCCATTTTTATACCCCCGTGATGTGAACAACAGAAGCGGAACCTGAACCTGCCATGCTATAAACAAGGGAGTGCTCTACACCTTTTATCTGTCTCTGTCCTGCTTTTCCCATTAACTGAAGATAGGATTCCACCATCTGGCCCACTCCAACTGCCCCAAATGGATAACCTTTTGCCTTCAATCCTCCCGATGAATTGATTGGTAAATGGCCATTAATACCTATTCCACTTTCAACGATTTCCTTTGCCTTCCCTTTTTCAGCAAACCCTAGGTCCTCGATCTGCATCAGTCCGTATATGCTGTAAGAATTATGAAGCTCCAGATGATTTATCTTGCTCCTTGTTAATCCTGCTTTTTTGAAAGCTTTTTCAGATGCCTTTCTTGCTGTATCTATGGTATAAATTTCTTCCCTGGACTGGATTGAAAATGAACCCTGGGACATTTCTGATGAGAGAATTTTTATTCCATCTTTCTTCTCTTTTTTAACAAAATTCTCTGATGCCATTATGATTCCTGATGCACCGTCACTCATTGGGGCACAATCCATAAGACCAAGGGGTTCAGATATCCATACACTGTTTAACGCTGCTTTCATGGAAAGTTTGTTTCTGAAATGAGAAACTGGATTCATTGAAGCATTTTCATGATCATTTATTGATATCTTTGCAAGATCTTCCCTCTCTACCTTAAATGTTTCCATGTATAATCTGGCAGACAGAGCTGCAATTGCAGCAGGAGTTCCTCCAACGAAGGATTCCCACTCTCTGTCCAGTATTGATGATGTTATGTCAATCATCTCATTTCCATAAAGTTCAGTCATCTTCTCTGCTCCGATAACCATTGCCACATCTATCTCTCCGGACTTAAGTGCCATATATGCCTGATGAATGGCAGCGGCCCCGGAAGCGGTTGATGCTTCAATCTTTATTGCAGGTATATCTTCACTTGAAAGTCCTGCGTGATCCGCAATCAGGGCCCCCAAATGTTCCTGTTTGCTTATTATTCCCCCCAGGCTATTACCTGCATATATTATGTCCAGGTCTTTTGTCCTTAGTCCTGCTGATTCAACAGCCTTCAATCCTGCCTCAACAGTTATGTCCCTTAATGACCTGTCCCACAGTTCTCCATATTTGGATTCGCCAGCGCCTATAACATAAACATCACTCAATTTCATCACCTACAACAAGTTTCTTCTTGAACTTTGCATACATTCCATAATCTATAAAAATTGTATTTTCCATCATTTTCTTTATTGTATCTGCCTTTGATTTCTGTTTTTCAGATATTTCATCTGTTATCTCTATATGGAAAGAATCTGAACCTGCCCCTGAACCAAATGAGGTGGCAAGTATTCTCTGACCAGGCTTTGCAATATCAAGTATGGCAGATAATCCTGTCATCATGGAACCTGAATATGTATTGCCGATGAACGGTGTTAACAAACCATCCTTGTACTGTTTTTCCTCAAAACCAAGAAGGGAGGCAGCTCTCATGGGAAATTTTCCATTTGGCTGATGGAAAACACAGTAGTCATAATCCTCAGGCTTTGTTTTCATTCGCTCCATCATCATCTGTGAGGCTGAAACAACATGCCTGAAATATGCTGGTTCCCCCGTAAACCTCTCTCCATGAGTTGGATATGGCTGTCCCTCCCTTCTCCAGAAATCAGGAGTGTCTGATGTGACTGAAAGTGTAGATATTATCTCCGCTGCAACTCCCTCTTTCCCGATGATCATCGCAGTTCCTCCTGCAGATGCTGAGTATTCCAACACATCTCCGGGAGCTCCCTGAGAGGTGTCGGAACCTATGGCCATTCCATACCTTATCATTCCTGAGTTTACCATACCAAGAACGTTCTGCATACCTGCAGTTCCCGCCTTACAAGCAAATTCATAATCAGCTGCGAACGTGGAAAAATTTGAACCTATTGCGGCTGCAACTATTGTTGCTGTTGGCTTGACCGCATAAGGATGACTCTCTGAACCCACATATATTGATTCTATGAGACTTCCCTTAATATTGCCTCTTACTAATGCATTCCTTGCCGCCTCAACGGCTATTGTTGCAACATCCTCATCTGGTGAGGGGACAGATTTGCTCATAATATATATGCCGTTCTTTATCTTCTCGGCATCCTCTCCCCATATTCTTGCTATTTCATCTGGTTTAATCCTGTATCTAGGTATATAGGATCCCCAGGAAACTATCCCTGCCATAAAATGCTCAATTTGCCTTGATATTTAAAATGTGATGTGAGTGTATTCATCAAATGTCGAAGTTTATTATTTTAACTCACAAACTCATATTTTGTTGTGATTTTTCATTGAGAATTTCTCTCCTTTTTCTGAATATCTGGAAAGCTTCACCCAAAATTAGACCGAATGTGAATGCCAGAACAATATTGAATACTGTGCTGAAAAGTAGATTAAAAGGAAATTCCAGCTCTATAATTAGCCTGGTGACATAAGAGATTAACCACAATGCTGTGATAATAATTGATCTTTTGTACATCATCCTGTTATCTGACATGTAAACCTGAGTTGCATCACCCAGCAAAAATCCAATTAATGTTCCAATAATGAGAAGTGAAATTTCCATAACTATGTATATCCCACCAAGTGATGGGAGAAAGAATGAAACTGCTGTAATCAGACCATAGATGAAAGTCCTCATTATTACACCTGAAGGCCTGAGGACGGTACCTTTTACATATCTGGATAATCTTCTTAATATTAAAAGGGAAAATATGGCAACAAAAACAACCAGCACATATATGTTTTGTGCAGATGGTTGACCTGTTGTAGAGGTTAAATTTGTGTATATAATCATTCTTACATTATATTGCCATAATATTTAATCCTTTCGTAGAGCCATTCACTTTTCTGCGAGATTATATCAATTTTATATTCTCTTCTTACTTTTCTGAAAAAATCTTCCATTTCATTAATCCAATTTGGATCAATAAGAACTTTTGAATTGCCTTCACCTAGTTTCATTATATCACTAAGCATCTTATCGGAATAGCGGTAAGAAGAATAGAAATCATATATGATCCTTACTCCAATCTCTTCGGCAAAATCCAATACATCCCTAATTCCATCCTTATCATCATTAATACCATGTATTAAGGGCCCAAGATATATCCATACATCCTTAACCTTGCCTGAAATTTCTTTCAAAGCATTCATTCTTGATTTTGGAGAGGGTGCATTAGGTTCTATGACCCTTGAAGTACTCAGTCTTAATGAATTTAGAGTTATTCCAATATCCACATCAGATGGAAACCTTTCATAAATTCCAATATCCTTCAATATTAGGGGAGACTTCGTTTGTATTGATACGTGAAAACCAGAATTTAAAAGAATCTCCGCCCCCCTTCCAGAAAGATGGTACTTCATTTCGGAAGGCTGGTAGGGATCTGTGATGGTTGACATGCCCACGATTCCCCTTGGTTTTTTAATGATTTCCATTTTCAGGATTTCTAATATGTTAGTCCTGGCATAAATTACCTCACCCCATCTATCTATGGCATCCTGCTTTGATGTGTAGTCCATTGCATAACAATATTTACAACCGTGAAAACATCCTATGTAAGGATTAAAGGCATATTTTAACTCCTTCATTGAGGATTTTCCAAGTGCAGTTGAAGCTTTTGTTTCAAATACTTTCATTGTCATCTGAAAAACCTGTCCAGGTTATTCCTCAAAGTGTTGAATACTGGAGACTTCTCCTTCCACTGCCTTATATCAGTTGACATGAAACCAGATATGTAATTGAAAGCATCTTTAAGATCATTAAATAACATTGGCTTTTCTTCATAAATTTTTCTCATATTTTCCCTAACAAACCAGACACCCAGTGGCAATGAAAATGAAGGATAAATTTCTCTCCATGTTATGGCACCGGACTGTCTCTTTCTCTTAATTAGAAATTCAGAAGTGGCAAGTCTTGATGAATAGTAGCATCCACCTATTTCAGGATACTCATTCCTTCCATTGTATCCTTCCCCATCTATTTCAACATATGGCGTCTGACCGAAATAGTTCCATGAACTTCCAGGAAACCAAGCTTCACCCCATTCAAAGATCCATTTTTCCGGAAGCAAGATGGAAATGAAGAGGTTTCCATCTACCTTCCTGATATATACCTCATAATTATCAATGGTTTCAAAATCCTTGATTTTCTCAACAAAATAATCTGAAAGTGTGCTGTCAACGGATGTTATTGCCCACCTTGTTGGTACCAGTTTTCTTCTTCGTTTAACACCCATTGCACCAATGCTCATAATCTTTGATATATTCCACACGTCCACACCATCATTATATAACTGAATTATGCTGGATTCCGCCTTGAGATCCGTATCATAATATACTTTTTCTGCCCTTTTCCCCACACTTGAATTTTCAGCACTGAATTTTCTTAATGGTGCAGCAGGTCCCATTGGAGGGGAATGTTCATCCAGTTCAAAATCCTCCCTTATATTTCCATCAAAATCCATCTCCACCTCTATAGATCTGTCGGATAGAGACATTATCTGTATTTCCTGAAATAAATAATCAGGGTCTGAAGCAACTGAAGCATCTTTTATGATCTTACCTCTTATCATAGATGACCTCTCTTCTATAAATTGACCATACTTCATAGATAACCATCTTTTGGGATCTTCATAAAATGAAGTATCACCATGCTCTATGGATGATACAGGGTAAACACCAAGCTTTGGATATCCATAATGTCCAACAAAAATACCAGGGGGAGATGATCCACTAAATCTTGAACCATTCACTATGCTGATTTTTGATTTTATGTTTAATTTAACCTGTATTGGACAGAATGAAAGTCCACAAAGGAACCTGCCTCCTCTGCATCTTACGCACAGTGATGCAGGTATTGAGAGCTTTGTCTTCATTACCTTATAGCATATTTTGGATATATATGAGGCTTTACAATTCTTAAAAATACCATATAATTATTTTAGAATGCAGAGATTAGCCATAGGATGAAACTGTTTGAACCATTTGAAATAGAGGGTGTAGAATTGAAAAACAGGATTGCCATGGCTCCTATGATCTCAAATCTTGCCAATCCGGATGGCAGCCCATCAGAAGCACAGATATCATATCTGGAAGAGAGAAGTAAGGGGTGTTTTGGTCTTCTTTTTACTGAGTATTCTTTTGTGAATGGAGTCAACGCAAGAGGATCAAGAAATCAGATGGGATTCCATAACAGAGATTATATTCCAAAACTAAGGAGACTAACTGAAAGGGTACACATGCACGGAGCAAAGATATTTGCACAGTTAGTTCATGCTGGAGGAAAGGCCATGTCAGATGGCAGAGTTGCCCCATCTGCAGTTGATTATATGGGAAGGATACCAAGAGAATTGTCTGAAGCCGATATCAATGGGATAATTGAAGATTTTGCATTTGCTGCTGGTACTGCATACCTTTCAAATTTTGATGGTGTTGAGATTCACGGGGCACATGGCTATCTTGTACAGGAGTTTTATTCACCTTCCCTGAACAAAAGAGAGGATGATTATGGGATTAAAAATGAAAGTGGAACCAAACTTGCTCATGAAATATTAAAGAGGATAAGGGAAGAATTTAGATTTCCAGTAGGTATCAGAATTTCTCTGTATGAGGATGACCCAGACGGTTATGATGAGAATTATGGAAAAGAGATTGTAAATAGATTGAAGGGATTCAGCTTCGTTCATGTTTCCGCAGGAAGAAATGCCCCTCCTGGTTCAAGTGCTTCATTTTACTGGCCAAAAATGCATATAGGTAGAAAAATCAAAGACCGGTTTCAGATTCCAACCATTCTTGTAGGGTCCATAAATGATATGCAAACAGCAGAGGAAGCACTGGAAATATGTGATGTGGTGGCACTGGGAAGAGCTGCCCTTGCAGATCCATACATCCCAGAGAAGTGGAGAAGAAAAATGCCTTATATACCATGCATAAGGTGTAACCAGGCATGCAGGGATCTGTCATATGGTGAAGTGAGGTGTACAGTAAATCCTTTTACGGGATTTGAAAAATATATGAATATAAGAGGTGGAAGTGGTAAGGTTGTAATAGCGGGAGCTGGCATTTCAGGACTCTATGCTTCCATATTTCTCTCAGATTTGGGATTTAAAGTTGAGATACATGATATCAATGATAAAATAGGAGGGGTGCTGAACAGCATCATTGATGTATACAAGAGGCAGGAATTTCATAGATTGCTGGAATACTTCTCTTCTGAGATTAAAAGAAGGGGTATTAGATTCATTGGAAACAGCAGATTATCTGTTGATGAGTGCGACATAATGCTTACGGGCAATGATCCCTATCCTGATCTGAAAAAGGGCGATGAGATCTTTGTGGATTCAAATATATATAAACATCAGGATCAGGCACTTGCCCTGGCAGAAAATTCCAAGGTGTTCATGACAGAAAGAAGCCTAAGTTCACTGGACAGAGACAGGGCTAGTTCATACAGAAAGATAGGGGAGAAAAAAGGTATTGTTTTTGTAAAGGAGAGAGATCATAGATTCTCTGAAAGTTTTATTGTTAACGGCCAATACGACATTTTCCAGGCTGCAAAAAAAGGTATATCTGAAGCAATGAAATTTGCCCAGTTCAATCATTGATATTTTCCTTTTTCTCACTCTTTTCAAATCTCTTTTTTCTTTCGTTGAAATTTGAGATCTCCTCTTTTTCCTCTTCCGTAAGCTCAACTGGTTCCTGTTCAATATCCACAATGGCCTTTGAAGGTATGTAATCTGTCAGGAAGACATCATTACTTGCCCTGTAAATGTTATGACCTGATGATAATACCTCATCTGACTTTATGCCAATTATATATGGGGTTGGACTGTGAAAAAGTCCTGAAACTTTTGCCTTTCTGTATGTACCTGAAAGGTGGATGTAAGTTCTGTCAGATGGAAGAATTCCTGATTCCTTTATCATATCCTTTTCCTCTTCGCTTGTGAGGAAAAAAAGTATCTCAGGAATGTTGTCCTTTGGAAGATCGGAAAGATCAACAGGTATTGTGTGATCGTAGGTTGCCCTGATTTCGTTTCCTTCCACCTCATATCTCCCTCTTGGATCTGTCCTTGCAAAAGCTTCAATATGAACAGGGGTTAGCCAGGAATATTTTCTATGCTGACCCTTTATTGCTGGAACAAGGACGTAAATTTTCACATAGCCATGTCTGTTGAGCCTTATACCATACCTTTCGGGAAAATGTCTGAGTATGCCTGTAAGAATCCTACCGAATGATACGACCTCATCAGGATACATCAGTATCTTACCATCCCTTGAACATACAGGGCACTTCAAGGCCCTGAAATAACCATGTTCTCTGCACTGTAATAAAGCGTTGTCATCATTCAATTTTATCACCCATAAACCTTGAAAGATCCCCAGTGATATCAATTCTGCTGTACTCCCCTTTTAGGGTATTTGTTACTGCAAGACCATTAACCTCCTTGATTATTCTTTCAGAGGAGTTGTTGAGAAATAGCCCATGTGTAGCAGATACAAAAATTTTATTTGCCCCCTGATTCCGGATTATTTTAGCAGCATCAATTATTGTGTTTCCTGTTGATATTATGTCATCTACAAGAAGAACGTTTTTACCCTGAACATCAAGACTTTTCACTTTATGCTCAACCTCACTGGAGCTGATCCTCTTCTTTTCCATGTAATCTGCTCTGCATTTAAGATTTTCCGATACCTTTTTTGCTCTCTCAAATGCACCATCATCGGGGGAAATCACAATATCAATGTCATTCCCACTGAAGTGCCTTGATATTGGTCCAGATGCACTGAAATCGTCTACGATTTTTGAACTGTATGAAAATGATGATTTATCGTGTATGTCAACAGTGAAAATATGATCCGATTTTTCCGAGATGTTTTTCATCATGACCCTTGCGGATACGGCCTCCCCTCTCTTATATGCCATGTGCTGGCGGGAATAACCAAAATAAGGTATTAATGAGTATAATTTTCTGCATTTCATCTCCCTGCATGCATCCAGAAGAAAAAATGCCTCTATTATTTGAGAGTCTCCCCGTAAATTGGCCACGACCATAACGTCTTTATCAGTGAGATCTTCTTCAACCCTTACATACATCTCCCCGTCTGGGAATCTCTTCACTTCAGTTCTTATTAATTTATTCCCACTTTTTTCAGATAAAGATGATGCAAAATCCTCCGTTCCCTTTGTGGAAACCAAATACATATGAAGATTATGTTAAATATTTATAAATATGTAATCTTATCAACCAATGAGATTGATTCAATCCTTTTTCATAATGAACCATCTGGAAATGAATGTTTGACCTTCCTTTATAAATCCATATTTTTTCTTCATTTCCTCCCACTCATCCCTGGTAACACTTCTCATATCATTTTGTGATGATGATTTATTCACACTTATGAATGCGAACCCAGAGGGCTTTAATATTCTTATAACCTCTTTCATTGCACCCTCATGATCCGTCATACAACATATCATAAGATGAGATAGTACAAAATCAATAGTGCCCGACTCTATTGATGCAATTTTATTTCCAGGTTCACATAATGTTATTATGTTCTTTATGCCTTTTTTTGTAATTGCTTCATTCAGAAAGTCAATGGCCTTTTTATTTGGATCTATTGCATAAATTGTTGATTCCGGATGTTTAGCTGCCAGCCTTATTGAATAATACCCAGGCCCAGAACCAATATCAGCGATTTTGGCTCCTTTGATAATGTATTCATTGATAATATTTAGGGGAAATTTTGAAATTCCTCGAAGTGGTGAGCTCAAAACAAAATTTGGTATGTATCTATCATTTACCATTAAAAGAGAATCAAATTAATATTAATATGCTAATCTGTCAGTATTTCAGCTTCAACACAAAATATCTTGCTACATTGATGTCACATTCTGAGGGAATTTCCGTTTTTTTTCCAGGTTCCAACTTCAACACCTTCTTACCTGTTATGATCCAGCTACCATTCTTAGCATTTGGAACCTCTTCCACGAAATATTTTCCATCCTCGTAGCTTATAATTATCTGTTCCCTGGATATGAAATTTAATTCCGGAACGTTTGAATAAAATTTTCTGAAGAAATCCCTCCCTATAATCTGTGGGTATGTAAAAAAAGTTTCCTGCATTCCGTTTGGACCATAAAAAGTTAGTACTCGCTCTGGAACTCTGGAGGACATTGTACTCTTAATTATTATTGTGTTTAAAATTTTTGTGAAGGAGGATAAATGTTAAATTTTCTTGATTCTATGCTGACAATTAATAAATAATCCCAAACAAAAAATTTCTCTAATAATATAATGAAAAATTGAATGAAATATAAAAATTACTTTAAAATTATATTAATGAATTCACATCTTCAAAATATAATATTATAATGTTGAAAATTCTAATTTAAAATTACTGTTTTTACCAGATAAATAAAAATTTTTGAAATGGTTTTGTTCTTGGATTAGATGTTGTAAAAGTGATTTTTATTTATCTAAATTTTTAAATAATTTTAAACGAAAAGAAAAAGGATCAGTTTCAAATTCAATTTCAAATTCAATTAGTTCTTTTATCTGTAATAATAAATTTTTTTCTTTTTCTGAAATTACATTAGTAATTTCTGAATCCACTAATTTTAAAAGTTCTTCTTTATTAATGCCACTCTTAGTTAGAGCTTCATTGATTCTTTCTCTCCCTACAAATTCTTCGTCAAAGCTTAACATAATCTTTGCATAATTGAGCATGCGATTAGGATCCCTTAATGATAAATATGGGTTTATTACCAATAAAATTTCCTTCAGCAATTTTTCCATTGCAGCTTTGTACTCATTTGTGGTTTCTTTGTGATGACGTAACTTTAATAATGCTTCTGCCTTTGCTTTATGAAATTCTGGATTTGAATGATCTAAAATGATTGCAATATTAAATTCCTCATTGGCCTCTTCATAACGTTTTAATATTTTTAATGTGAGTCCCTTGAGAAAATGATATTTTGGCTCTAATGGATTCAACCAAATGGCAATTTCATACTGAATTATGGCTTCTCTATATTTATGTAATTTTGATAATTCAAGACCCATATTACAATGGTAATCTGGATTGCTTTCTTTAGCAATCTCCTCTGCATTACTGTAACCACACTCCCAAGTATCCATATCATATGTTCTAGACCATTTATTTTTAATAGTTTTACTCAAAATTACTCACTATTACTTTATAATTATTACTTAAATAAATGTAACTATCTACTCTTTAAAGTAATTTGAATTTTATATGATAGTATCCCGAATTTTGTGTAAGAACAAATGAAATAACTCCATCAACAATGGATAAATTTCATGAAACATAAAAGGATGCCTCCTAAGAACAACCCAAGGAGGCAATGAATAATGGAAGAGTTTGATAAAAAGATAT
>NZ_JBLSDG010000011.1:0-49694 GCF_052315375.1 Caldiplasma sukawensis | reverse complement strand
TATCTTTTTATCAAACTCTTCCATTATTCATTGCCTCCTTGGGTTGTTCTTAGGAGGCATCCTTTTATGTTTCATGAAATTTATCCATTGTTGATGGAGTTATTTCATTTGTTCTTACACAAGATTTGGGATACTATCATATTTGTCACTGTCATTTTTAAAGTTATTAATCTCGCAGATTTTGATCAAAGATTAGGAACAAATGATCTGTGAATTATTATTCAAATATTATTATATTGGAAATTTCTGTCTGGTAGTATAAATAAAAGGGTTAAAAAATTGGAATAATGATATCAGATTATCGCTTAAAAAACGTTTATTTCTCTAATTATTACAAAAAACTGAACCCTATGTAGAATGGGTCTGCCCGGATTTGAACCGGGGTCTCCAGCTCCCGAAGCTGGAAGGATACCAAGCTACCCCACAAACCCTTGCTCTGGAGTATTTTTAGTTGATATTTTATTTTTGTGACTCTGTAAATCATTAAAATTATTCAGTATTAACAGAAAAATAAAAATTACCGGTAAACCGCTGTTTGGATCTGTCGCGGGAAATTGGAAAAATCCAAGCGATTGAAAAAAGAACCATACGATTATGGTAAAAAAAATTCCTGCGTAATAAGTAAACTTAATATCCAAAAAAACTCCCATACCAATGTATAACATTATAAGTGCAAACATCAAATTTACATATGAATTAAAAGGGAATATGTAATGCCAGAATATCTCCTGAAAATATGAAACCGCGTAAGGAACGCCGAAATAATATGTATTTGTTTGAACAATCTGAGAAAGAGAAGCGTTTGAAAAATAAACGTTTAAAGGAAGCATTTGAATAAATGCTGAAATTATGAACAATGTTGATAGAACAAGAGAAAAATAACGCTTTATATGAAATGCATCGTGCAGTCTTTTTAAATGCAATAAAGGAATGGTTAGAAAAACATATATCAATGCTGAACCTGGGAAACCTGTCAGATATGTGACACCTGAAACAAAGTCATCCCCCATCCCCTCTCCAAAAACATAGATAAAAATTAACCATAAAATGGATAAAAGGGAAATGTAACGAACTATTTTTTCCTTTCTTATAAATAAAATACTTAACCCCAGAAAAATCTGGAAAGATCCAGCAAGACTATTAAAAAATATGGGATTAATTGTCCAGATTTTATATCCCAGATTAAGTATATTGAATATTGGTTGAGGATAAACTGATATTGAAGGAATAATAACAGAAATTAAAAAGTCATATGGCATTTCCGGTTGAAATTGAAGAATTCCATCAATGATCCATAGGAATCCTATGAAAATTTGTATTTTATAAATAAAACCTTTATTCACTGAATCTGAAGATTTTCCAGTTTTGTTATAAATAAATATAAACAGTAAAAAAAAGAGGGATAAAAAAAAGGAAACAGTAAAGTAAAAGCTCACAGCGTATCTATTTGGAATATAAAAAACATAAAAACTTAAAATAAACACATAGAGGGTAAGGATGACTGAAATGGCTATCAATGTAATTTCTGATGGTTTCAGGATAGATTTTTCCATTAAATTAAAATTGTAATTGATTATTTAAAAGATGAGCCTGACATATAATTTTTTAAATAATCACTTCTCATAAATATTATATTTAAATTAGATATGCCCATCTGATATCATGGGTTGGCAAGAAGCAGAAGTTAGGGAGTTAAAAGTTGGAAGGTACATGCTCATTGATGATGTTCCCTGTAAAATAATGGAAATTAATATGTCAAAACCGGGGAAGCATGGAGAAGCGAAGGGAAGGATCATAGCAATAGGAGTATTTGACAATCAGAAGAGAAGTGTTGTTTATCCTGTAAAACACAAAGTAAAGGTCCCAATAATAGAGAAAAAGAACGCACAGGTTCTGAGTGTTAATGGAAAAGAAGCTCAATTAATGGACTCAGAAACTTACGAAACCTTTGTTTTGCCTCTTGATGATGACCAGGTAGAAAAAGTTAAACCCGGTACAGAGGTGTCATATTGGGAAGTAATGGGAACAAGAAAGATCATGACCTGATGCTTCAAACTTTCGCATCCAGAAGAAAGATAGCAGATGCCAACTTCGATTATGAAGAAGCCAGGTATGTAATTTTCGGAGTACCATTTGATTACACTTCTTCTTTTAGAAGGGGCTCAAACAGAGCACCTGATGAAGTAAGAAGGGCATATGATAATTTAGAATCTTATGACGTGGAGTACGACATTGATTTTTCCGAAATTCCCATATGTGATATGGGCAACCTTATTGTGGACGAGGACCCAGAACATACTGTCGATTTAGTAGAGGAATTTACAAAAATAATCGTTGATGATGAAAAGATTCCCATAATGATTGGTGGTGAGCACTCAATAACAGGAGGGGCAATAAGAAATTTTAAGAATTCTTCAATGATAATAATTGATGCTCATTCAGATTTCAGAGACTCCTACATGGGTAGTAAGTACAATCATGCGTGCATAACTCACAGGGCCCTTGAAACTCTTGGAAGAAACAGGATTTTTTCATTTGGAACAAGATCAACCTCTAGGGAGGAAATAGAGGACCCTAAATATCATGAAGTGACGTTTATAAGAGCATCAGAAATCAAAAGGGAGGGAATTGAGAAAATATTTGAACCAATCTTAAAACAACTTAGGGAAAGCATTTATTTCTCAATAGATATGGATGGATTTGATCCTGCCTTCGCTCCAGGTGTTGGTACTCCAGAACCTTACGGAATTTCTGATACGGACGTAAGATATCTAATAAGAAAGATTTCAAAGAGGACAATAGGTTTTGATGTCCTTGAGTTCACACCTGATTTCGACAATGGAAACACTGCAATGCTTGCAGCAAAATTAATTCAGGATTTTATAGGTTCGAGAGAAACAAAAAATAAATTTTAATTAAAGACCGAATTTTCCTGCTAACTCTTTTCCTTTTGTAATTTCTATTTTGCATGGAGTAGGCAGCTTTATGGAACCTTTTTGCAAAGCCTCTTTCACAATTTTGGCCTGCTCGTGGTTAACCCTAGCTACTGCAATTATATCCCCTGAATGAACTCGGGCTGCGGTTCCCACTGGTCTCCCAAATGCACGCCTCATTCCTGATGATATCCTGTCAGCTCCCGCTCCCGTTGCCATTTTATGTTCCCTTATGACGTGATGAGGATATGGTCTTATCTGGAAATAGAAATTGTCATTTCCAACCTGCTCAGAAAGCTTTCTGTTTATTGAAATCCTCATTGCCTCAAGAGCTGTATGCCTTATCTGGCAGCTCTCTTCAGCTCTCATGTAAAACTCAATTTCAAACTCTTTTTTCTGATTACCATGAACGAATGTGGTAATCTTAGGATATGGAACTCCTCCCATAAATTCCTTTCTTGTATAAGCAGGACCTGAAATTTTTGTATACATTCTTGCAGGTTTAGTTACCATCTTAATCCACAGAGAAATACATATGAATATAAAAATTCAACCCTTCCTTTCATTTTAAGAAAGAGCATTTAAGTTAGATAATTATAACCCCCTGTTATGAGAAAGGTGGGAAAATTTCAATCTCTTTTACTTACCACCATATTATTTTCTTTTGGATGGTTCTGGATAAGCTTCACATTCCCACTAAAACTTGAAGCATTCGGATTGAACTTCATTCAGATTTCTTTAATTTCTTTATTCACTTCCTTGCCATTTGTTTTTATTTCTTTTCTCATATATATTGGAGATGTAAAATTAAGGACATTTTTTTTTAAAATACCGTTCTTGATTTTATCAATTTCATGTTTATTTTTAATAATTTTCCCAACATCCTTGCCAATCCTTATTTTATCAATAATATTAAGTGGCACATTTCAGAGTTTATTCTGGATATCATCAGAAATCATGACTTATTCACTTGAAAGGGGCTTTTCAGCTGAAAAATATTCAAATGCCTGGTCTATACCATCTGGTTTTTTCACAATCGCCTCAGGGTTTTTTCTACAGGATTTTTCTTACATTTTTGCATATATAATCATATTGGTAATCTCAATAGTTGGTTTTATCATTCCCATGGACTTTACAAATACCAGTGAAATTAATAAAAAAGGGAATAATCTTGAACTTTCTAGAGTTTTACCCATGTTCCTGGCGGGACTTGGAATTGGTTTTTTTTCTTTTACACTTCCTTCAAAATTATTCTCAATACATTATTCATATGTTGAAATAGGAATAATAACCGGTTCACTTGGCGCATCTTTTGCAATAGGTTCCGTAATATCCAATATAAAATTTAAAGGGAATGGAAATTTGTTTCAGGTTATTTCTGGCTTTGCTCTTTCAATACCCTCGGTATTCATTGTATTTAAGCCAGATTTAATTTCCTTATCTATAATTGGAATATTACTTGGAATCTTTTCGGGATATTCTTTCAGCTTTATTCTTTCTTATATAAATTTAACAGAAAATCCAAGAAGAGGAGTGATGTTTTATGAAACATTATTTTCGGCAGGATACGTTTCCAGCAATATAGTTGGAGGTTTTCTCCTGGAAAATTATGGTTTGAATGCAGGTTTCTGCATCTTTCTATTTTCAATACCATTTACTTTGTTTTATTTCAATAAATATTATTCTTTTTTAACCAAAATAAAAAACTCTTTGTAATCAGTCTCATCTCCTCTTATAACTGTCTTGCAATTTTTACATTCATATTCTTCATTTTTATATATGAATTCTCTACCATCGCAATTCGGACATGATCCTCTTACCCATAATATTGAAGAATACTTCCTTGAGTTTGGTATTCTATCACTGGTTTGGTTATTATACATTTGTAGGTCATTATTCTTCTGCATCTCTGAATTTTCCGAAGTTTTATTTTCTTCTTTTTCTAAGTCATCTTTCCCCAATTTTCCATAATCTTTTCTTTTATTTGTATTGAAAATGTATGGACTTGCATATCCTTCAACCAGACCAAGTATTATGGAAATATACAATATAAAATCGAAAACGTACTGGCCAAGTGGAATGAAGGAGATCTCTCCAAGTTCAATTCCAAAGAATAAAAAAATCATTGAAAATCCCGCTAAAATACCATATCTTTGTGAAAGACCAATTATCGAGGAAAAAATTATTGTATAGACTGGAATTTCAATCAATAAAGAAAATCCTAAGAAATAAAAGAGAACAGCTCCAAATAAACCTATGAATACTGTATATATGTAATATCTGTATTCCAGCTTAACACCATTTTTTATTATATTGATGAAACTTGAATCATGATTTTCCATCAATACTGGGAGAGATATTGCGTAAAGAAATAATGAGATCAAGGTAATTACCAGTATTATTTCTTCAATTAAAAGTGAGTAACCAATTCTCCCATACAACTTCACAGGTGAAAGTTGTGGTTGAATTACTAAAAGAGAATCGATTAATGATGCAATAAATAACAGCATAAATCCAATGAAAAGGGGCCTGTAATTTTCTTCCTTACCATTTTCCTCATTTTTCACATGGTCTTTGTGCAAGAACAATGACCAAATCAAAAAAATTACCGTTAATACAGAGAATACAATTGAAACTATTATAAAAGTATCCCTTAAATTCATAAGAGTAAAAAGGGTCTGGTTTTTTGTATATATATTAAAATTTAATTTTTTTACCATTGATATATAAATGTAATCTATGGCAACAATTGAAAGCAATATGAATATTACATTCAGGAAATAATTTTGAAACTTAATAATAGTATCTTTAAAATTCATTGTATGGTTAAGTGTTTCAATGAATTTATAAATTTTTAGTATATCTATTCTACAAGATTAACCGTTATCCTTGTCCCAACTTTTCCCTTAACAAGATTGGTTTTCAATTTTACAGTTCCCACTTCTTTGGTATCATTAACTAGAAGGCCCATTTCCATCTGTTCTGGAAGATTATCATATTTTACCAATCTGAGTTCGTTTATTTCTGGCACTCTTCCATTAACAGTTTTTACCAGATCATTATCCTTTAAGAAATCTTCTTTCTTAACAATTCTATATGAAGGTTTGTGGCCCTCTTTTATGTACCTGTTAGCCTCCTCTTCAATATCTCTGACCTTTTCTTCTGAAATATCATCCATTTCAATGTCTATCCATCCATAATCCTCATATGTTTGATTAATTCTGTGAGAAGCCCCATATTTCTTATATGCAATGCAGGCCAATATTCTCATTGCTGTCCTGAATTTCATGTGATTATATCTCACTTCCCAGTTAACAAATTCTTCAATTTCCTTTCCCTTACAATCTGAGGGGTATGTATCATAAGAAATAAGATGAATCCCTTCACCATCATCAAAAACATCTATTATTTCGTATTTTTTTCCATCTATCACAATCATTCCCCTATCATTTTGCTGTCCATATCCCGTAGGGAAAAAAACAGAGTTATCAACAATAAGATCTGTGAATTCGTTGAATGTTATTCTCCCTTTCCCTTCTTTTTTGTATGGATCATCATAATATTCTTTTTTTGTAGACATCTGACCTACATGTTGATATGACTAATTTTTTTTTCCATTATTGCTTCCTGTTTCTAAACATCTAAATATTGAATTAAACTTCCCTCTTTCATTGAACAAAGAGGTTCTTTATTTTGTTTACAACCTCAAAAGGAGTGGGATAAAGTACAATCTTGATGTTATGAAAGAGTTTGATAGTTATTACGGCTCTCCACATTCAAACTATAAGATATTTCATATAACAGGGAGTAATGCAAAAGGTTCAGTTTCTAACCTTATGTATAATATTTTCAGAGAGAGAAAGAAAACAGGTCTTTACACATCACCCCATCTGATAAAATTTAATGAGAGAATAATTGGCCAAGATCAAACCATAACTGATGAGGAAATTGAAAACTATTTTAAATTGTACATGCCATATATTGAAAATCATTTACCAACTGTTAGAAATCCAACATTTTTTGAAGTTACAACAGAAATGGCATTTCAGTACTTCAAAGACCATAAAATTGAATTTGCTTCAGTAGAAGTGGGATTGGGAGGAAGACTAGATGCAACTAACATAGTGATGCCAGAAATTTCTATAATAACAAAGATCAGTTATGAGCACACAGATAGATTGGGAACAACACTGACAGAAATAGCAAGGGAAAAAGGAGGGATCATTAAAAAAGAAATTCCAGTTGTTACAGGAGAGACAAAAATTGAGCCACTGAAAGAATTAAGAAAGATTGCAGCAAGAAACAATTCAAAATTTGTCGAGGCAAATAAGTATTCTAAAATAAAAAATGTTGTGATTTCCGATGAAGGTACACAGTTCTATTTGGAAACTCCACGTGAGGCTTATGACATATTTACAAAACAAATAGGAACATTTCAGATTGAAAACATTGGAATGGCAGTGGCTGCAAGTGAAAATCTTAAGGAAGTTCCAGAAAAAAAACAGATAGAAAAGGGAATAAAAAATTTCAGAATGCCAGGGAGGTTTGAAATAATTAGGAGAGACCCGCTTGTCATAATGGATGGAGCTCACAACCCTCCCGCTGCAACAACACTTGCCCAAAACGTTAAGGAGTATTTCAAGAAGGAGCCAGTACTTTTAATTGGGATGCTGAAGGATAAGGATCATTTCTCTTTTCTGAGAAACATATCAATCTGTTCAAAAAATGTCATATTCACTACACCAAATGAACCAGAGAGAAAGGTTGAACCCGAAACACTAATGGCTGAATCAAGAAACATTTTTAAAAATTCAAAAATAATTTATGATCCAATAGAGGCATATGAGTATGCAATTAAAAATTATGATTTTGTTCTTGTAACCGGTTCATTTTATCTACTTGGAGTTCTTTATGAATATGAAAAATTGGATTTTCTCCCATTTAGAAAAAGGGAAGATTGAATCCAAAGGTGATAATAAAAAATTATCATTTCTGAATTAAAAAACCTTTTAATGCTATTACCATTTAGGACTTTATGCAACCCGGGTCAAGGAATCCCTTTGATGCCATATCTCTTAATAATCAGCTCGTTTTGAAGGGTGACATCAAGGTTTTGACCTCAGGGCATTTGCCTGAAGAGTTTCCTCACAGGGAACATGAAATAACAAGAATGGTTAATTCACTGGGGAGGTTTCTGAAAGGTCTCCCCGGCACAAATCTCATAATTTATGGTGGAACTGGATCGGGTAAAACTTCAGTCACAAAGTATGTGGCTGGAAAACTTAAGGAAAAGATGAAGGATGAGTTATTGAGCATATACATAAACTGTCAGGCAAATGATTCCATATATTCAATTATGGTAAACATGGCCAACTCAATTTCAGATGGTGAAAAAATACCTCAGAGTGGTTGGACCATTGAAAGAATAATTGATTACATTAATTCAAAATTGGAAAACAAGAAAATTTCCCTTTTGATAATTATGGATGAAATAGATAAGTTGATTAATAATAATGGAGAAAACGCATTGTACATAATTTTAAACATTTTGAGGGAGAGCAATATTCGTGCCGGGAATCTGATCGGAATAACTAACGATGCTACTTTTTTCGAATCTCTGGATGTAAGAATAAAGAGCAGACTGACAAACGAAAGCATACTTTTTCCACCTTATAACGCCGCACAATTATCTGATATTTTAAGGCAGAGAATATCAATGGTTCTCGACGAAAGATATTATGAAGAATCTGTTGTAAATTTGTGCGCTGCGGTTGGTGCACAGGAACACGGAGATGCAAGAAAATCTATTGATCTAATGAGAACATCAATAGAAATTGCCATTATGGAGAACGCCGAAAAAATAACAACTGCTCATGTGAATAAGGCAAGGACACTTATTGAGTCAAATATAATAAAGGATACAATATCCCATTTTCCAATACATGAAAAAATAACATTGCTATCAGCAATGGTTATAGACAGAATGAGGCCTAATTCAGGTACGGTTTCTGACGTAACAAATGTTTATAATTCCCTATGTCAGAAGATATCAATACAACCACTGAGCTCAAGACGTATAAGGGATCTAATTTCAGATATGGAGGAGTCAGGGCTTATATCAACGACCGTTAAAAGTCTTGGAAGATATGGAAGGACAAAATACATAAAACTTTGCGTAAACTCATCAGAAATAAGAAAAATAATGGAGGAAGATGAAAATATGAAGGAAATTTTCAAATTTGCTGACAACTGGCAACAAAGATTGATGGATTAGTTTTCAAGCTTAAATTCTCTTCCTATTTTTGGTATTATTACCTTAGTTGATGTATTCTTTTCCACTTTATTTTTAAACACCTCGGGGTCTTGCTTTATGAGATCGAAGGTGTCATAATGCATAGGAATGGCAAATTTTGGATTTATCAATTCAACTGCTTTTGCAGCCTCATCCGGTGACATTGTATAATGTCCTCCTATGGGTAACATTGCAACATCTGGTTTGTAATATTCACCAATTAGTTTCATATCACTAAATAGTCCAGTATCTCCTGCATGATACAAGGTCTTACCATTCATGTTTATAATCAATCCACCTGGATTTCCAGCGTAATTGCCCTCATAGCTGGAAGAATGGAGCGCAGGCACAAGTGTCACCTTCACATTTCCAAAGCTGTGACTTCCGGAAAAATTCAGATCTATAAAATTAACATCCTCATTCTTACTCCCGAGTATCCAAGCAAGCTCTACAACAGTTGCAACTGGCACTTTGTTTTTTCTTGCTATATAAACTGCATCCCCAACATGATCTGAATGACCATGGGTTACCAGAACAATATCGGCTTGAACCATATCTTTTTTCTTTATGGCTTTTGGATTTCCCTCAAGAAAAGGGTCAATTATTATGTTCTTTTCTCCTTTCAGACTGAAACAGGCATGACCTTCCCATGTTAAACTTAGTTCTCCTGTCATATACGTTAAATGAAAGATAGGATAAAAAGCTAATCTTAAAATTTTAAATAACTAAATATAATAATTCCCATTTTAAATATGTTTAAAATTATAATGGAATCTCAAATGGATTATGTCTTTACCTTTTCTAATAATCATTGGATTATTTCTTGGAATATCAATGGCTGCCCCACCTGGCCCAGTTATGGCAATGATAATGGGCACTTCAAAGAGGTCCCCGTCAAGAGGAATCATGATAGGGCTCGGAGCAATGACAGCAGATATTATACTTTTGATTCTGGTGCTTACAGTAAGTGAATATGTAGATTTTGAATTATATTCCCCAATTATTTTTCTGATTGGGGGAACATACTTTTTATTTCTTGGATCCAAAATTGCATCCATCATCATAAAAAATCAGGAGATGCCAGAACCTGAATCCGGAAATTACGTGAAAGGGCTTCTCACTGGAATTACAAATCCCATGCAGATAACATGGTGGTTCACATCGGGACTTGGAATGCTTGACGCATATGGGATATTTCCATTTTATTTCTTTTATGTGTCCATTGTTATGTATCTAATTTTTTTCTCAATACTGGTTTACAGAGCCTCATTAAAGTGGGAGAGATATGCATCTGTTGTACTAGATGTAATTAGTGCAACAATACTTTTAATTTTCTCTCTTTATTTCATTTACAAGGGAATCTATTTCTCTCTACCTTTCATAATAAAAAACATTTAATACAAATTTTAATTATCTAAATGATTCTGATGGCACTCAATATTTCAGATTTAAGATTTGGTGATGATTTATTAAAAAAGGGTTTCGCTAAAATGCAAAAGGGTGGCGTCATAATGGATGTTACCAATGCAGAACAGGCAAGAATTGCGGAAACCTCCGGTGCAGTTGCAGTTATGGTTTTGGATAAAGTACCTGCTGACATAAGGGCTGCCGGTGGTGTGGCTAGGATGGTGGATCCATTAAAAATAAGGGAAATAATTGATGCAGTTACAATTCCAATAATGGCAAAAGTAAGAATAGGGCACATGACAGAGGCATTAACTCTTGAAGCTGTTGGCATTGATATGCTTGATGAAAGTGAAGTTTTAACTCCGGCAGATCCATTTTTCCATCTGAATAAAAAAGTTCTAAAGATTCCTACGGTTTGTGGTGCAAGAAATCTTCCAGAGGCTGTAAGAAGAATTATGGAAGGTGCTGCAATGATAAGGACAAAGGGTGAGGCAGGAACCGGAAATGTCATTGAGGCTGTTCGCCATATCAGAAAGGTTAATGAAGGAATAAAAATGATTAAGAGTATGGGCAATGGAGAACTTTCAAAAATAGCTGTAGCAATTGCAGACCCCTATCTAAAATTGAAAAGGGAAGTATACGGGGAATTGTATGCAAGAGATGGAAATCCGGACACAAACGATGTCTTCTCTGGAATGAATTTGAATGCAATGATAGATGAAATTACAGGGATATTAAAAGATATAAAGAGACTTGGAAGACTACCAGTGGTTAATTTTGCCGCAGGTGGAGTTTCAACCCCAGCGGATGCTGCATTAATGATGAAGATGGGCATGGATGGTGTGTTTGTTGGATCGGGCATATTTAAATCGGAAGATCCAATTAAAATGGCAAGGGCGATTGTGGAAGCAGTGGAAAATTATGAAGATTACAGGTTAATAGGAAACGTTTCTTCCGGTCTCGTTCCAATGTACGGAAATGATCTAACCGATATGCCAAAGGAACAGAGACTGGCAGAGAGGGGAATCTAAAAATTTGGTTTATATGGATTTATCCCCGGATTATTTACTCATTATTTTTTCAATCTTAATCGCACTTTTTTTAATTTCAATAGAAATCAAAATGTTCGACATAAAAGGTGCCTTGGGAGCGGTAATAATAGGTGCGTTTGTATCAATATTAGCATCGATCCAATGGCTCATTCTTTTAATTGTATTTGCAGCAGTTTCTCATATTGCAACTATCTATCGTATAAAGGATAAAAAAAAATCAGGTCTTCAAGAGGGCAAAAAGGGGGAACGTGGTATTTCAAATGTATTTTATGGCGGGTTAATAGGAGTTTTCATTTCCATCTTTACACTTTCTAATTTAAATGTAAACTACTTTGCAATTTTTTCGGCAACATTTGCAGCCATTACATCAGACACATTGGCATCAGAAATAGGAGTTTTGGACAAGAAAACTTACCTTATAACAACATTAAAACCTGTAACTACTGGAACAAATGGGGGAATTTCCTTTCTGGGTGAAATTGCATCATTGCTTGGAGCAATTTCAATTTCAATTTCTTACTTAATATTAACAAACTTTTCTGAAATTTTTCCTGCATTTGTGATTCTAATTGCTGGATTTCTTTCATGTCAGTTGGATTCTATTTTAGGAGCAATCTATGAAAACAGAAAAAAAATGAACAAGGGGCAGGTTAATCTATTCTCTCAACTTTTTTCTGCAATTTTATCATTTTTGATCCTATCATTATAGGATAATTCGTGCAAACTGATAAAGGTAATATAAAATAATTTCATTACCTAATTATGGCTGAAGAGGTTGATAAATCAAGGAGGGGCTTTTTGAAAGCTATGATTGGCCTTTCCGCCGTTGCAGCTGTAGGAGGCCTTGGAAAAGGCGTTGTTCAAAATCTTATAACACCCGCTGTAGGTTTAACAAATTTTCCGGAAACCTTGCTTTACTGGGTTGATCCTAATGATCCAACAGCAGGTCCACAGCCACTTAAGACAAGAAAATTTCCTGAATTGTCACCAAGTGTCTGGATATATTATTACCCGCTCTCAGACGAACCAAATTTTTTAATAAAATTTAACACTGATATTGAGCCAGTTACTGTTCTTATTGATGCCACTGGAACCACATTTCAATCCCCAGGTGGAGTGGGTCCATCAGTTACAGCAGGAGACACATACGGCCCAATTGTTTCATTCAGTGCAATTTGCCAGCATCTTGGATGTGTGCCACCAATCATAAGGTATTACCCACCAGATCAGATAAAAACACTTCCACCAAGCGTTCAGAGCGTTTTAACAAGCGAAGAGAAAAACCTTGGAGTGATTCATTGTGACTGCCATGGAAGTACATACGATCCATCAAAGGGAGCTGCAATAATTACACATCCTACATACAGGCCTTTGCCAAATGTAATTCTTGAATACAATCCATTAACAGACACTCTTTTTGCAAAAAAATTGATTGGGCCAACAGTGTTTGGACATCCATCTGATCTTACAGGAGGAAACCCAATAAGCAATCTCAAGAAGACATTAGTTCAGACAATATCATCCGGATGAGGTGAAAAAATGGGAATAAGAGAAAATATAAATATAAAGAATATTCTTGGAGAGGATCCATTAAAAATAAATGAATTGCCACTTTCAACAGTACCTGATTACATGAGAAAAAAAGGAGGTTTCTGGTACTGGACAGGTGCGCTCATTTCCATGGCATTTGTTTACCAGATAATAACAGGTTTAATTCTTCTTCTATATTACAATCCTGCAAATGCTTATAATTCCACAGAGGCTATATTAAGAACAGTGCCTTACGGTGAACTGATTCTTACAACTCACCTGTATGGGGCATACGCCATGATTGTGCTAATTTATATGCACATGTTCAGAAACTATTTCAATGGAGCTTATAAGCATCCAAGGGAACTTCAGTGGGTTTCCGGTGTAATTTTGCTCGCCTTGACAATAGGAGTTGGGTATTTTGGTTATTCAATGACGGGAGATGTTCTTTCTGTTGACGCAACTGATGTGGGAAGGGGAATTGCTCTATCTGTGCCAATAATAGGAAAAGCAGCAGAGGCAATTGTTTTTGGAAATGGAACAAACACATCATTATTTATAAGAATGTTAGGATTTCACATTATACTCGCTGCTCTGGTCGGAGCATTATTTGGATTTCACTTTTATCTGGCAGAGGCAAATGGAATTATGCCTTCCCAGAGAAGCGTTAACTATAAAGCGCCCGCAATTGAAAAGAATCTTCCCGAACACAAACCATGGTATCCATATAACATGCTGTTTATGATACAGCTGGCGGCATTTGCCTTTGGAATCTTTATTTTCCTTCCATCTGTTGTTGATGCCTTAAGGGCAATGCAGATGGGTGTACCAGCAATATTTGATCCCTATCCACAGGTAGCTCCATCATCACCACTTGCCGCTTACGTTCCTCCTTATCCACCATGGTTCCTGCTTTTCCTCTATAAGGCTATAGATTTTGAATTCTTCAATCACTTTGGGGCATATGAAGCACTTGCAGCCTCAATATTCTTTGGAGGAATACCTCTTATATATTTCCTTATAGTTCCATTTATAGATAGATCTAACAACCTTCACCCTCTTGGAAGACCCATATTCACAGGTCTTGGCCTTGTAGCTATCATATATCTAATAATAATGTCACTTTGGGGAGTTTTACAGCCAGGTATACCAATCCCAACATATGATGTTCTTGCAGTTCTTCTGCCTCCTCCACTGGTCATTATACTCATTTTCTCTATGTTGCTCGGAAAGCTTTATCAGAAAGGTGCATTTAAGCCTTCTCTGAACAGAATATATGCATCCATAGGTCTATTCCTGATAGTAATGATTGTGGGAATTTTTGAACTTGCCTTGCAGATATCATCTTTCATGCAGGGAGCTTCAACTCAGGGTGTATTCAACATAGTTGGAATTTCAGGAGGAACGGCATTTGCAGCCTTAGGAACAATGAGAGCTTCAGAATACAACAATCTTGCAATGATAAAACCAAAGGAAGTTAAAGGATTAAAGGTTAGTAAGACAACAGCACAGGTTCTATCTGCAATTCTCTTTGTTATAGCAGTTGAAATACTCTGGCTTATTATACAGTTGAATCCAACTAACCTTGTTCAGGAAGCCGTATTTGGAATAGGACTTGGATCACTTCTTTTCATATTTGGTATCCTGATAAGACTTTACAGGCTGGTATACCTTAATGAGTGAAAAGAAAGTCATATCAGTGAAAAACAAAGCACCCGTGGTTCACGGGTACAAATATATTTCTTTTTGGCAGGAAAATAACATTGGTATAATTGCATTTTTAACAGATAAGGAGGGAAATATAGATAGTGGATTCCTGGAGGAAATGCTGAAAGCATTGTCGGTAGGAATCGTTGATGAAAAGCTGGATGCACTTGTTTTAACAGGAACTGATAATTTTTTTCTTTCTAAAATTAATAATTTAACCCAGGAAGATAATGAGCTAATAGATGCTCTTGTTTTTATGTTCCAATCCCTAAGAATTCCTATTTTTTCATTCCTGAATGGTAGTTGTAGGGATAATGGATATGAAATTGCACTTTTATCAGATTTAATTTTTGCAAGGTCGGATACAAAAATAATCATTAGTGAAGATTACACACCTAGGATGGGAATGTCCCTAACCCTTACTAAGTATCCTTCATTCAGAACAGGATCTGCGGAAGTAGGGATAAACTGCGATAGAATATTTCAGAGGGACACATTTCTTCAAGATGCAAAGGGAGCAATAAAGGAATATCCAAAAAATATTTACTATCTTTTGAGGAAGAGGAGGATGTTTCAACTTTCAACTGCATTGTTGGAAGAAAAATATGAGATTTTAAAGAAAAAATATGGCAATGAACTATGAGATTAATAATCAATTCAAATGTTTTTTAACAAATTTAGAAAAAATAAATAGTTTGTTTTAACTTTTCAAATGCAAATGACATTTGATCAGAAACATATAAATGAAATTCTTGAAAGTTACGGAACCATAGGTATGGAGGAATACGGGGGAATGGGGACCTCAGAAGAATTGATTCTATTGGGTATGATATATTCAACAATAACAAATGATGATGAAGCAATATGCAGAATAGCCCGCGATGACATAGAAATTTATAAACTTGGGGAATTCTCATATTTATTCTGGTTAGGTTCACCTGAAGATTATGAAAATGAAGAGGAAAAGGAATCAAAAGATTCAGAATTAATGAAAAAATTACCTTTGGCGGTGGAAGGCACTTTTACAGATCAGGAAATTATGGATATAATATCAGGTGGTTTTATATGAAATTTTGAGGAAAAAATTTATGACTGAAATTCAATTATCCTAATATCTATGAAATCTGTATTTAAAAAAGATAAGAGTGTGAGTGAAATAATCGGCGCCATACTCCTTTTTGCAATAGCAAGTGTAGTTTTAACAAGTTTCATTTTATGGTATGTTCCCTCAACATCAACAAACAATGAAATAGCATATCAAAAAGGAACTCAAAGTTCATTTTCATCTCTGGATACAAAGATGCAGGCATCAGGCTTAAATCCTGGAGATTCAATATCACAGAGTGTACCAATTGGAATTAATGGAGTGCCTCCGTTTTCCCCATCTCAGAGCACAGGTATTTATTATTCAAATAATTTTAATGCAAGTCTGAATTACAATTTTAATGTTTCATACATAAATCCTGTTAAGAATAAAGTGATCAGTACTTATGCCGCAGCGAATGCAAGCTCATCAAACATTTACACAAACCTTTACGTTGATAAACTATTCGAATACTCTGTAAATTTTATTGAATCAGGTTTGCCATCAGGATATTACTGGACAATTCAGCTTGGTGGAGTTCAGAAGTCAGCCAGTTCATCCGGATCCACCACACAATCTGTGATTTCCTACAGTCTTTCAAGGGGGACATACGCATATTCTATTACAACTGATAATCTAACATATAAACCAAACCCATCATCGGGTTCGGTTAAGGTTACTGATCAGGAATTAAATATATACATATCATTTATAAATGATAATACGAATAAAACCCTCGTAGCCGGTGTATCAGGAAACCCATCAAGCATATCTCCTGAGAATGTGAATAACGAATTTGATACATCAACAATATATTTAAATTCTGTGTCACAATGCATGGATTACTGGTTGAATTCTGGAAATATTACAGGACTGAGTTTCTCTCCAAGCACAAGGTTTTACAGACTGGCATCCCAGGAATTTTATGCAACACCTGATCAGACAATCAACAAGATAACATTTTATGTTGAACCCAGTTTACAATATTTGAAATTTTACTACAGAGGTGTTTCTTCAATATATTTGACACTAAGTAACGCTAGCCAACCTTTCAATAATTCAGCAAAATACACAATTTTTTCAGCCCATTTAACAATTAACCCAAGTGGTTCAACCTGTTACAATTCAAGCATCAACCCTTATTATAAAGTAACCATATCTCTTCCCTCTCCAGTGGAGCTTTCAGGGAATTATGGTAACCAATATTACTTAAATTTCTGGGAATCCGTCAACGAGTCAAGTTATTCAAATAATAATCCTGGGCAATGTTGTCCAGTCATTATATATAATCAAGACGAGAATTATGGATGGGGATACGGTCCCAATCTTTTTATCGGCGCAGTTTCTTCAAATGATGCAAGCATTACAAACACAGTAAGTGCATACTCATATGAAACAAATATAGAAGAATGTTACAATATATTTAGTGGTAATGATACATTTATTCCAGTTTCCTCTCACATCGTATCTTCAGATTCTTGTGTTTATGCAGTTTCACTATATGACTGTCCAAGAACCACAACAGCTTATTCCCATATTACAATACATGAAAATGGTTTACCCACAGGGTCTGAATGGAATTCATCCGTCCTGTTACATTCTGTATCTACAAATAAAACTGAGGCAAACTTTACGGTTCCAGAAGGATATATCTATAACTATTCGGTTAAAAATGATGTTTACAAAGGTGTGGAGTACGTTGCAATACCATCATCTGGATACATAAACACAAAAAATAATGCCACTATAAACATATACATCAATTTTTCAATCGCATCAGGTAATTTGCCAAGTTACTGGGGAATATCTGACAAGGGAGAGGAGTTTTTCAAATTAACACAGGCTGAGAGGGCAAATTTCCTTACACTTTATCTTTTAAATTTTACAATTTCACCAGGGGCATACTCTGGTGGGAACATCTCATCTTACATTAAGGTCTCAATTACTGGTACAAATGTGTCTTTATCTAACATATACAGAATTAACACAACTGGGTATACTAGACTGCCAATTTTTGGTAATGGAAAATTGCTTCCAAAGGGAAACTACACTTTGTGCGTGGAGGATGTAAATCCAAATGGTACACCTGCTTATGGAAATGGTGATATTGGATGGGGTTTCACAACAACAGGAGGTTATGACAACTATTTCCAGACACAGCAGTCAGATTTACTCACTCAATTTTATAATATATCAACCTCATCATACATAACAAATTACGGATCAACAACACCTCAGGTAATCTCAGCATCTCATCAATCATTTATATTTCAGATTGGAAAATGTTATGTCCCCCAGGGTCTTAACATATTTAATACCACAATATCCGGCCACATATACGTAAAAGGATCCATAAATTCACTTGGAATAACACAGTTCACAATATCTGAAAAATATATACTTCAGGACGGCATAGTAATTACAGCAGGAAAAGGTGTGACATACCTAACAATAAATCCCTTACCCTTCAGAATTATTAAAAACAGTGATGGCAACTACTCCCTTGGTGTGATTGCTTACGGCATGAATATTCAGAATGGAGTTCCAACTTCGGTTGACGGAGTTGGAAGCACAATAATATCCATGGAATTGCAGAATGCTACATTGTTAAACTATACCACAGGCGGTTCATACATATTTAATCACACTCTTGGTAAAGTAATAGGTATTGATCTAAATTCATTCGCATTTGACATTAATACAACATACGGCGAATATTGGGGTGAGACATTGCTTGAAGAGCTTGGAGGATCAGGAAATTACACAAATTTCAATCTCTATAACATATTTACTTGGGCTCTAAATGGAAACCAGGCTGAGCTCAAACAGACATCTTCTAATGTGAAATTGGATTCACTTAACATAAAATCACTCAATTTTATAATCAATTCGCTTTAAATAAATTAAAAAATTTTTTATTAATTTTAAATTACTTTAATATTTTAACATTACCAATGAATTTAACTCAACTGATTATCAAAAGAAAATGGATAATAATCATTCTTTGGATAATAATAATCCTAATTTCTACTCCAGCTTTGCTCAATTATAGCCATTACATTTCCTATGGAAACGTTGGTTCTTTACCTTCAAATTCCCAATCAGCTCAGGCCCAGTCAATACTTCAGAATTATTCAAAGGATAATTCCACTATTATAATAGCAGTTAACTCAAATATATTATCAAATGAAACAGCTGTCACAAATATAATGGAGATGCAGAATGAAATCATGCAATCAGGAATCAAAAATATATCCTCCACATCATCAGCTGTCAGTGAATATTCATCTTTCATAGATTCAATTTCAAATGCTTATAGGTCTGAGATATCTTCAATATATAATGGATCAGTACAAAACATCTCCATAATGTACACCTATCCAAGTTCATTTTACCATTCCTTTAGTTCTTTTAATTTTTCAATTAATAAGATATCTGAAGCCATGAATGTTTCAGGATATAATAATTCGGAATACGAAAAATATTTCCTTTTAAACTTAAATAAAACGGTTTCAAACTATTCAAAAAACGGATATATTAATAATCCAGTCTTATGGATTCAGAATTCAATAGAAACAGCTTACAACGAAGTATTTCCAAATTATCTGATAAGTGTTTACAACCCATCATCATTCATTGCATTTAATTATTACAACGTGATCAATTTTACAACAAATGTATCTCCTGCTGTATCCTCCTTTATCAACTCATATTATCATGTGAATGTCTGGCCAGATCTGATAACTTCAATTTCATTATCAACAAATACCGGTCTCTATTATGTTGAGCACTTCGGTCTTTACAAATTGCCTTCATTTATAAAGGAACAGTATATTTCCCCAAATGGTAATGTCACTGTAATTGATGTTATTTTTAATGTTCCTGCTGGATATATAGGGGCGGGTGATTATGTCCCATCTCAGGCGGCAACCCCTGTTATAGAAAAAATTTCACAGAGATTTTTTGGAAGCAATTCATACGTAACAGGAAATGGTCCAATTGAATATGAAACACAGCAGATCACATCAACGGATGCATTTGTATTTGGGATTTTATTTGTGGTACTTGCATTTGCTGTTGGAATAACATTATATTCCTGGAGAGCAGGAATAATATCAATCATATTTGTTTCACTTGCAACTGTTCTGGGATACGTTTCAATATTTTTGACTGGTCTATTAGTTCACAGTGTGAACTACATAGTGAATTACACACTCACAGCTGTGGCTCTTGGAGTATCAACGGATTATGTGATATTCATTGCTTCAAGATACAGACAGGAAATAAAGGAAGGAAAAGATAAAGAGGAGGCATTGGAGAATGCTATTGGCAAGGCTGGAAGGGCTGTGGTCATAAGCGGAATAACAGTTGCCTTCAGTCTTGCAATGTTTTCTTTCATTCCAGGTTTTCTGAGCTGGGGCGTCACACTGCTTATTGCAATACTTCTCATAATGATTATGGTTTCAACACTATTTTCAGCCATTCTATCAGTTGTAGGTACGAAACTGTTTGGAAAGAGATCACTGAAACCATACAAGGAAGGTTATCTTGAATCTTCTAAATTTCACAGCATTGCAAAAAGCTCAATAAATCACAAATTTTCAATCGCAGCTATAATAATAATACTGGCATTGCCCTCAGTTTATTTCTTTGCAACTGTTCCTTCCACATACAATTTCAATTCTGGTCTTCCCGAATCACTACAGGCAGTCAAGGGTTTGAATATAATAGAGAACTCTTTTGGTGCAAATGTAATTTACCCAAATTTTGTATTGGTAAAGGCACCTTTTAACAAATGGATAAACAACTCAACAAATGATGCTCTTTTAAAATCAGATACCAGTTATATTCTGTCAGTTGATGGTGTATCAAAAGTTATAGGCCCATATTCCAATGGAACCTCATTGAATAATAATTTGAGCCTATCACAGTATACAATTGGGAATGGTAGATACGTTGAATATGTGGTTTATTACCAGTACAATCCTTATAGTTCAAATGCCATATCTGCAACAGAAAAACTAAGGGAAAACAGAAACTTCATAGTGGGTGGAATAACTTCCTCAATAATTGATCAGAAAAAAGTAAACAGCGTTATATATCCTGAACTTGAAATTCTGATAGCATCTGTTATATTTGTTATTTTTGCTTTTGCATTCAGATCGTTGAAATATCCACTGACAGCAATATCTGGAGTGATTATAAGCATATCATGGACTACAGTGATCCTGTATTTCATATCAAATTACATTCTTCATGAAGGTTTAATATACCTGATTCCCCCAATTCTATTCATAATCCTGATGTCATTAGGAAGTGATTACAGCACATTCATAATATCAAGGATAAATGAATATAGAAAGAGGGTGAATTTCGAGTCTGGAGCTCCAAAGGCATTTTCAAGTTCAGGAAGAGTTATAACTTCACTTGGACTTATACTTGCAGCCTCTCTTGGATCTCTCGGATTTATTCAGGATCCTTTCCTTGAGCAACTTGGTCTCTCTTTCGTAATTTCCCTTTTAATTGATACTTTCATAATAAGAACAATTTACTTCCCATCACTACTTGCAATATTTGAAAGATACAAGAAAAAAAATTAAAATCTATTTTTTTTGTTTAATTACCTGTTTAAGGAGCATATCATCAAAAGTAACTTTAAATTTTATCTTCTTTGCCTTTAAAACTTTTGATATTTCATCTGCAAATTCCTGTATTCTGTCAGATGGCATTTCTCTTCCTATTATCATTTTTTTCTGATCTGCAGGAAATACAAGAAAAGCTTCGCATTCATCTGAGGTGAAACCAAATGGCTTCCTATTCTTTTCAATCTCTTTCATATTAAGTTCATATTTTACCTGAATCTGAACCTCTTCTTCCTGTGAAATTTTCTTGGAACCTTTTATTATATGAAAAATATCCGGAAATATTTTTTCCAGATTTTTCCATTGAAAATCATCCTCAAAATGGAACGTCGCATTAAAATTTCTCACAACACTAAATATTAAAATTATTTATTAATATAATGGTAGTTCTTACCAGCTGAAGCCCATGAAGGAAAAATTAAGATATCCTGGATTCTGAACATTTTCATCAATCAAGCCAGAGAGAGTTACGTTTCCGCTAATTGGTTGATTATTTATGGCATCGTAACTGAGTGTACCTATTACTTTTGTTCCAAGAAGTATTGAAATGGTGAAGAAATTTGTTACAATTGGAATCAGACCTGAAATTTCCGCATTAATTGTATTGTTATTTATTCCAGTAATACAGAAAGAGGAAAAAAGTGAAGGCACATTAACTGAAACCTGCCTTGAGAATGAAGAAATGTTTATACTCTGAAAGAATTCAGATATGAATACGGAAAAAAGGCATACAAAACCCTTTTCAGCCCAGTTTGCATCGTTACTGGAATTTTTTATTGTAAGGGAATAAACATTACTGAGGGATGTTGAAGGATTTACAGTTAATGTCTGGTCGAATATCTTTATCTGACTGGGTAGAAGACCATTGTTCCTTTCGTTGAAACTTACATTCATTTTCAATGTATTTCCTTCAATGAAAAGATTGTCAAATCTTCCTGAAATTACCTGTAGATCCTGCTGTGTTGTATAATACACTGATACAGATGAAATCACCACAAAAACCACGAGTATGGAAAAGGCTGCAATGAATATGGTTTTTCTTGGTGTTAATTTCATACCTATTTAATAAAATAGATGTATTTAAAATTACTTTATTTTACCAATGGTTTCAATTGCCCTTTTTATCTCATCAACAGAAGCCTCATTCTCAAGGGTTGAAATGTCTCCTGGAACATTACCAAGATAAACAGCCTTTATTACTCTTCTCATGATCTTTCCACTTCTTGTTTTTGGAACGGAATCCACAAAATGTATCTCATCAGGAACATAAATCGGCCCCATCTTCTCTCTAATTTCCTTTTTCAATTTTTCAACAGTATTGTGATCTGTTTTAACACCAAGCTTTGGAACAACAAATACAACTATGCTTTCACCTTTCACAGGATCAGGCTTTCCTATTACGGCAGCCTCGCTAATTTCATTCAAAGAAACCATTGTATCCTCAATTTCAATGGTGCCGAGTCTGTGTCCCGAAACCTTAATTACTTCATCCGCCCTACCTAAAATCCAGTAATACCCATCCTCATCTCTAACTGCGTAGTCACCGTTATAGTAGTACCCCTTAAATTTAGAAAAGTATACATCCCGAAATCTTTTTTCATCGCCGTTTAAACCTATCATCATACCTGGCCATGGTCTTTTAATGCAAATATATCCCTTTTCACCATCTTTCAAAGGTTTCCCATTTTCGTCAAGTATTTCAGGGACTATTCCTGGGATTGGAAATGTTGCAGAACCTGGCTTCAGATACCATGTGCCATAGTAATTCTGGGGTGAAATTATGAAGCCTCCTGTTTCTGTCTGCCAGTACGTATCAATGATGGGGCATCTCTCTCCACCAATCTTTTCAAAATACCATTTCCAGGCTGCAGGATTAATGGGCTCCCCAACGGTCCCCAGGACTCTGAGGCTTGTGAGATCATGTTTAAGTGGATAGGTGTCTCCATATCTCATAAGCATTCTTATGGCAGTTGGGGAAGTATACAGAATGTTAACACCATAATACTCTATTATTGACCACATTCTATCAGGAGTTGGATAATTGATCGCCCCCTCATACATTATTGAGGTGAGTCCAAGGAAGAAAGGTGCAAAAACGATGTAGGAGTGCCCGGTAATCCATCCAACATCAGCTGCACACCACCATCTGTCTCTTTCATTAGGATCAAAAGCCCATTTAAGCGTATTGGCAACCCAGACTGAATAAGATCCTGTGCTATGAACTACACCCTTTGGTTTCCCTGTTGTTCCAGAAGTATAAAGAATGAATAGCGGATCATTTGAATCCATTTCCTCACATTCTATTGTATCCTCATCTGGAGTCATTTCATGATACCAGAAATCCCTCTCTTCTTTCATATCTACGTTATTCCTTGTATTTCTGATAACGATAACACCCTCAACTGTGGTTGTATTTTCAAGTGCCTCATCAACTATTTTTTTTAAATCAATTATTTTACCTCCTCTCCTTGCTCCGTCTGATGTTATTACAAGTTTTGCACCACAATCATTTATCCTTTCAGCAAGTGAAGAGGCACCAAATCCAGAAAATATAACGGTAAATGGTGCACCTATTCTCGCACAGGCATACATTGCAACAACAACTTCAGGTATCATGGGGAGATATATGGCAACCCTGTCACCCTTCATCACGCCAAATCTCCTTAAAATGGAGGCGAATGCAACCACTCTCTTCAGCATTCCGTGATATGTAATGATCTTCTCCTCCCCATTTTCTCCTACCCAGATGAGGGCAGCCTTATTTCTCTTCTCAGATCTTGCGTGTCTGTCTATTCCGTTATAACAAGCATTGGTTCTTCCTCCAGTGAACCATCTGAAAAATGGGGGGTTGGAATCATCAAGAATCAAATTATAATTTTCAAACCAGTCAATGATTCTTGACTTTTCAGACCAGAAAGATTCCAGATCCTGTATGGATCTTTCATAATCCTGTATATACTTGGAATTCCTTGGCATTATTCTCTCATCAATAGGAAGACCGGTATCATTCATAACCGACTATGATTTTTATTATATTTTTAGTTTTTGATTGCCTTTCTCATATTTTTATAAAATTATTTAACCTGATATTGGATAATAAGTCAAATGTCTGACCAATCTGAATCACTTAGACGTTCTTTCCATTTGATAGAACAAAAACCTGACGTAATACTGCCGTTCATTGCAGGTCTTATAATAGGCACTGTGGTATACACAATTTTAACATATGTAATTTTTTCAATCAACATGGTTATTGTAAGAATACCTATTGAACTCACTTTAATAGAGGAAATAGTTCTCTATGGCGTGTTCTGGGCATTTCTTGTATATTCAATCCTATGGGAATCCTACTCTGTTGATGACTTAATTAAGAAGGGAAACATGAACATAAGAGATACTTTCAGGGAGAACAGGAAAAATGCTGCATACAGCGTTGCACTTGGACTCATAATATCATTTTTTTCACTTATATTTGGCTTTATACCAATCTTTGGAACAAGCATAACTTACCTGTTTCAGGTAACTGCAATATTTTCATTGACCCTCACAAATCTTAACGGAAGGGGTTTCATTTCAAACATCACAGGAATGCCATTCACACTTCAGGAAATTTATCAGAGAGAACCATCAACAGGTCTTGTGCTCATTATGATTCTATTACTTTCACTGATTCCAAATGACTATCTTTTTTTCATTCTAGTCATACTTTCAGGAACATTTGGAGTGGTTGTTATGTGGGTTCAAAAGAGAGGATAAAAATCTTAACTATGGATACATCAAATATTTTATAGGGTATAATTATTGAGAACTATGTTTGAAATTTTCAATTATGAGAAGAAATATGAAAAAAATGTTGATGAATTCATAAACACAGATCCTGTTTTCAGACTGGGTATTACAAAAAAGGACGGAGTGACATTTGGCCTTGAAGGAAATATAATAATCTTCCAGGGAAGCGATGAGGAAATAACAAAAATACTCTCAAAACCCCCTGACTATTTGAAACCAGTTGATACAAAAAAGGCAGCTGAAATAATAGAAAAAATAAACAGAGAAAATGAAGAAGCAGCATCGGGACTTGGCTCAATCTTTGGGTGATGTATAAACGGGCAAAAGCATTGAAATTGAAGATTATCTCAAAACCATATATGATATTCAGGAATACAGAGGATATGCAGGTCCTTCTGAGGTAGGAAAAAAACTTGGAATAACAAGGCAGACAGCCTATGACGAATTTAAGCTTCTTCTTAACTTAAATTATCTGGTGAAGATAAAAGATGGAAAGTATTCACTCACGGAGGAGGGGAAACGAGAAGCGCTTATATTCCTTAGAAAACACAGACTTGCAGAGGTGTTACTTTACAGAGGGCTTGGAATACCATGGGAGATGGTTGATGAGGAATCTATGGGAATTGAACATGGAATCACAAATCTCATAGCTAGGCAGATCGAAGAGAAGTATGGTGAATTGTCATGCCCTCATGGAAATCCCATACCATCCCCAGACGGGAAAATTGAAATAAAAAAAGACATAAAAATTGAGAATTGTAATGATGGTGAATATACATTATCCAGGATAGTTTTTGAAGAAGAAGAGTGGCTCAAATTTTTAAAGATAAATAACATGTTGCCAGGCACAAAACTTAAAATTATTAATAGAAAAATATTCATAAATGAAAATGAATTGAAAATATCAGATGAAATAAAAAATGCTTTGCGATTTCAAAAAATTACTTGACATCTGATTTTATTCTTTTTTTGTTTGTGAAGAATATTGAGAAAATTAATCCATTGAAAATAAGAAGGAGTGAAAAGGCCAGACTAACAGAAAAACTTGATGCAGTTGTTAATCCATATCCAAAAAGGTAATTAAATCCAAGGGCACTTCCTAAAGAGGATATTGAAGTTAATGGAAGACCAAGAGCTGCATCCAGTATCATACCAAGTGACATGAGAAGTGAGCCGATTGATAAACCCAAACTCGCCAGTGTTTTAAGTTTTCCTTTACTCAGAATATAAGTGGCCATGGCAATTATTAGTGCGGCAGAAAATACAATAAGAATTATCCAGTGAATGTACCCAAACTGCCTTAACAATTTGTCTTCTGTGATAAGATAAATTGATGAAACAAGGGAAACAGCAAATGCAAGATATCCCACATCTTTGAATTTTCTATTGTTATATAGAAAAGGTAAAATTGATAAAATTATAAAAAGTAAGATTGTTGCCCCGCCACCAATTGCTGGACCATAGGATTGAAGCAGGGAACTCTCAGCTTTGGCAGGTGGTGATACTGGAGTTGTTGGCGAACTAGAACTATGATCAATAACAGTTACATTAATAGTTGCAGGCCCAACTGAAGGATCATCGCCTGTTGCATTAACATATAATTTATAGGTGCCATTTAAAACGCTGGCAGATACGTAAATAGTGGCCGTTCCTTGATAAGTAGGATCTCCACCATTGTTACTGAACTGAATAGATATTCCAGAGGGACAATTACCAACAAGGGTTGTACCCCATGTACCACCTGATACGAGAAGAACGGAATATTGAATTGAACCGCTTCCTCCCGATTTTATTGTAACGTTTGTAACAGAAAATGTGACCTTAGAATTGCCGTAAGAATAATCTCTTTCTATCTTATAGGCGTTACTTTGCCCATAGTGATCAACGCTTATGTTAAAAGCCATTAAGCTTAAAGAAAAGACTAACAATATTATTAAAATTTTAAACGAGTTATGCTTTAACATATCATGGAAACTATGGGAAATCCATTATTAATACATTTATAAAAAAATACTTTTCTTTAACACTTTAAAAAAAATAGAATATTATAAACTTTAACAATCACCATTATGAAAGTTATATATAATGTTGTTTATTTTTCTGCACAATCATACAATCAATTAATAATTTTAAATTTAAAAAATTATCAAGGAAGGTATGTTATTATTCATATTTCGAGATAAATGAATAATATTTTTATTGAATTCTAATTTACTGAGGATTAAATATATTAAATTGTTCCTGCTTTAACCTATATTAACTTTTTTAATTCGTTTTATTAGATCTGAGGAGTGTTTTAATGTTATTCTGATTTCTTGATATTAATTACATAATATGTAGAACACTCAGATTTTTCTCCGTATTTCAAAATAGAATCCTATATTGTTGATAACATTTATGCTTATTTGATTGAATCCATAAACTGATTTTTTATGATCAGATAATGCATTCAAAATTGTTTTTACTTAATTTGGTTGAATGATTTATTTCATTTTATTGTTATACAGAGAATTTATTGTTTCTTATATTATAAACTGTATATTATATATTATAATAATATTATGTTTTTTCATTAATTTACTGAATAATAAGCTATAATAATAAAAATAAATATTAATTGAAAACAGATACTGATCCTATGATTGAAGAAGATTATAGATTCATTTCCTGTGGAGGTGATCCCTTTACATATCTGAAAAGTGTATTCAGATCTGCAAAGGTAGAGCTTGAAGAGGGACAGGAGATGAGAATACTCCTGATGAAAGATAAATTCCCGTATGAAAGAAATATATTCGATGCAATGGCAAAACAGAACTGCATTAAAATTGAAAAGTTTCAATATTCAGGTGATGAATTGCACATTGAAATGCTGAGGGAAAAATGTTAGAAAGAGGGATATAAGATGGATGATTACGATGCGTCTAAGATACAGGTAATGGAAGGTTTGAAGGCTGTAAGAAAAGTTCCTGGAATGTATATAGGAAATACAGGGGAACAGGGTCTTCATCACATGATATTTGAAGTTGTGGACAACAGTATAGATGAAGCAAACGGGGGATTTGCTAAGAATATCAGTGTTGTTATTGAGAAGGACGGAAGTGCAACTGTTGAAGATGATGGGCGTGGAATTCCTGTTGACCTTCACCCAGTATACGGAAAACCTGGACTGGAAATTGTCCTAACTGAGCTTCACAGTGGAGCTAAATTCGATAAGAAGGTATACAAGGTAACGGGTGGACTTCACGGCGTTGGTTTGCATGTTGTTAATGCACTTTCAAAAAGGCTAATAGCTTTGGTGAAAAAAGATGAAACTATTTATTACATGATTATGGAGCAAGGGATTCCCAAATCCCAGATGAAAAGTATTCCAATAGAGGAAATGGATAATGTTGAAGAAATTAAAGGTCTGAAATTCAATTTTACCTCCCAATCAGGAACACTTATAAATTTTACACCTGATCCGGAGATCTTTTCTGTCACTGATTTCAAAAGGGATGTTGTTGAAAAAAGATTACGCTATCTTTCATATTTGAATCCAGACATTACAATAAATCTTATGGATAGAAGGAACAATTATTCATCACAGTATCATCACACAGGAGGGCTTAACGAATATATAGAATACATCTGTGAGGGGAGTAATACAGTACTAAAGGAGCCAATTTTTCATAAAGAATCGAGGGATGACATATACTGTGAATTTTCAATTCAGTATACAGATAACATTGGTGAATCATTTCTAAGTTTTGTTAATAACATACAGACACCAGAGGGTGGAACTCACCTTGCAGGTTTCAAAGCTGGAATTTCAAAAGCAATTCTTGATTTCGCAAGAAAGAATCAGAAGTTTAAGGAAGCAGGAAAACTCATAGGGGAGGATGCCAGGGATGGTATAGTTGGCATCATACATGTAAAGATGTTCGACCCACAATTTCAGGGTCAGACAAAGGAAAGCCTTGGAAACAGTGAAGTTAAGGGTATAATCCAGTCAATAACGGAAAGTTATCTGAAAATGTACCTTGAAAGTTATCCAAACATAGGAGAAATGCTTGTAAAAAAGGCTCTTGAGGCAGCGGAGATCAGGGAGGCATCAAGAAAGACACGGGATCTAATCAAAAAAGGAAACAAACTGGAAAGTGGTTCAATTCCAGGTAAACTAGCAGACTGTGCCTCCAACGATATAGAAAAAACTGAACTTTACATAGTTGAGGGCGACTCTGCTGGAGGTTCTGCCAAACAGGCCAGAAACAGGGAATATCAGGCAGTTATGCCTCTCAGGGGAAAGATACTCAATGTGGAGAAGGCAAAGGACTCAAAAATTCTCTCAAATCAGATAATTCGTGACCTAATAGCGGTTCTTGGGACCGGAATTGGGGAATCAATGAATCTGAAAAAACTTCGGTACGGAAAAATAATAATTATGACTGATGCTGATGTGGATGGTGCACACATAAGAGTACTTCTCCTGACTTTCTTTTACAGAAGCATGAGACAGTTAATCGAAAGCGGTCATATTTATTTTGCAGAACCACCACTTTACAGAGTTCAAAAGGGTGAAAAGATTCATTATGTATATTCAGAAAATGAACTATCTACAGTAATTGAAAATTTAGGTAAAAACGCAATTGTTCAGAGATTTAAAGGTCTTGGGGAGATGAATCCTGAGCAGCTCTGGGACACAACAATGAATCCTGACAGCAGAAGACTCACAAAGGTAAGGATAGAGGATGGTGCTGAGGCAGATCATTTATTCTCCATACTGATGGGTGAAAAGGTTGAACCAAGGAAGCATTTCATAGAGGAAAATGCTCAGTATGTTGATTTCATAGATCTTTAGGTGAAAAATATGGAAGAGAAAGCAATAGAAAATGAAATTAAAAAATCATATCTTGAATATGCAATGAGCGTTATAGTGAACAGGGCAATCCCTGATGTAAGGGATGGATTGAAGCCTGTTCAGAGAAGGATACTTTACTCAATGTACGAGAATGGTTTCACCTCTGACAAACCCTATAGAAAATCCGCGAGGATAGTGGGTGAGGCCATGGGTAAGTATCATCCCCATGGGGATGCTGCCATTTATGATTCCATGGCCAGGATGTCACAGGATTTCTCAATGAGATACACTCTTATAGATGGGCAGGGCAACTTTGGCTCCATTGACGGGGATTCCCCAGCTGCAATGAGATACACAGAGGCGAGGTTAAACAGTCTTTCAGAACTTATGCTTAAGGATATAGAAAAGGAGACAGTACCTTTCAGGGACAATTTCGACGGATCACTTAAAGAACCTGAATATTTACCATCGGTGATCCCAAATCTTCTCATAAATGGAACAACAGGTATTGCAGTAGGGATGGCAACCAACATGGTCCCTCATAATCTCAGAGAAATTTGCAGGGCAACAATCGAGGCAGTTAAAAATCCTGAAATAACAAATGAGGAACTATTAAAAATTGTTAAAGGTCCAGATTTCCCCTTAGGGGGTATAATTTACTTGAATGATTCTCTTATTGAGGCATACAAAACTGGAAGAGGGAAGGTCATATGCAGGGGTGAAATATACAGGGAAGAGAAAAAGCGGATCATAATTACAAGCCTGCCTTATGGAGTTAACAAATCAATTTTTTTGGAAAATCTTGCCAGAAAGGTTGATGAAGGTACCATTGATGGAATAACCGACATCAGGGATGAGAGCAATAAAGAGGGAATGAGAATAGTCATTAAAATAAGGGATGAAGACAAGAAGGACTATGTTATAAATTCCTTATATAACAGGACTGAACTTGAGCAGAGTATAGGTATAATAAATCTGGTTCTGAAAGAAAACAGACCCGTACTCATGAGCCTGAGGCAACTCATAAAAGAGCACATCTCTCACAGGCTAGATGTGATTACGAAGGCAGCCACCTACGATCTCTCAAAGGCGAGAGAGCGGGAACATCTGTTAAATGGTATGGTGAAGGCTCTTGAAAACATCGAAACGGTAATCCAAATAATTAGAAAAAGCAGGGACGGAAGGGAAGCATCTTCAAATTTGCAGTCTGCTCTTTTACTTTCAGAGAATCAGGCAAAGGCAGTTCTGGAAATGAGATTACAGAGACTCACATCAATGGAGATTGAAAGTGTGAAAAAGGATCTTGAGGAAATAAGGGCAAAGATTCAAGATCTTGAAAATATTCTTCAGAGTGAGGAGAGAAGGAAAAAAATACTAATAGGGGAGATGGAAAATCTTTCCGAAAGATTTGGCGATGAAAGGAGAACTAAAATAGTGGTAGGAGAAATTGAAACCATAAGGGAAGAGGACGTAATACCAGAGGAAGAGAGTATTGTTATTCTGACTGAAAAGGGTTTCATAAAAAGGGTGACAGTTGATGAATACAATACACAGAGAAGAGGAGGTAAGGGAATTCTCACATCATTCCACGATGATGACAGAGCCAATGCCATTGTTCATTGCAGTTCTCACGACAATCTGCTCTTTTTTACAAACAAGGGGAGGATGTTCAGAATCAGGGCATTCAGAATTGAAAGCAAGAGCAGGAAAGGTACTGGTACATCAGGATCTGCATTTTTAAAGCTTGATCAGAATGAGTACATAATAAACATGGTGAAGGAGGAAAGGGAAGAAGATATGAGCATGGTCCTTGCAACCTCCATGGGATACATAAAGAGAATTGCCAACAGTGAAATACTAAATGCAAGAAGCTCTGGTGTTATAGTTATAAAACTTGAGGAGGGCGACTCTCTATCTTCAATATATTATGTGAGGGAGAATCAGCACATAGTTGTGGTATCAACATCAGGAAAAGCTGCAAGTTTCATTTCTTCAGAAATCAGACTTATGGGCAGAAATGCAAGGGGTGTCAGATCAATGAAAGTTTCAGCAGATGAAAATGTTCTCACTTCTTTCTCAATAGAACCAGGTCAGAGTGTTCTCACTGTTAGTTCAAATGGATATGGGAAGAGGACGGAAGAGGAGCAATTCAAACTCCATCACAGGGGAACAACAGGTGTTAGAATAATGAGTATAAATGAGAAAACAGGAAAAATAGTGGCAGCATTTAGTGTTGACGATAAGGACAATATTCTCATTATCACAGAAATGAACAAGACAATAAGACTGAGCGTTGAGACCATAAGGGAGATGAGCAGGAACACACAGGGTGTGAAGCTCATTGATCTCAGCGAAGGTGACCGGGTCGTTTCTGTGGGAAAGATAGACGGTGATGAAGAGTGACATCAATATTCCTGAACGGAACAGGAAATGTAGGAAAAAATCTTATTAAAATGTTGCCGGAACATAATATAAAGGTTGCAGGAATAAAAAACTCCAGAGGATGCCTTATTAAGGAGGATTTTTTAACAATCAATGAAATTGAAAATTTTTTAAAGCACTCTGAAAATTATCAATCTGAAAAAATATTTTCAACAGAATATGATATCTTTGTTGATCTGAGCACTGCCTCTATTGATGGAAGAAGGGAGCTCAAAAACTATACAGAGGCCTTTTCCAATGGAAAGAAAGTTGTAACTGCAAACAAGTCAGGACTTGCAAATCACTGGAGCAAAATAATGGAAAATGGAAAGGGCAGAATACTTTATGAAGCAACAGTTGCTGGCGGTCTACCTGTTTTCAATTTCAAAAAGAGCTGCCTTCGTTATGGAAATATTAAAAGAATTGAGGGCATAGTAAATTTGACCTCGAATTTTATTGTTAAAAATATGATGAGAGGGAAAACCAAGGAGGAATCCATTGAACTTGCAAAAAAGGAGGGTGTTGCAGAGACAGATCCAAGTGATGACATTTCCGGATTGGATTCTGCTAGAAAGGCTGTTCTCCTAGCAAATCATTTTTTCAACACATCCATTTCAATAAATGAGATTGAATATGGTGGAATTGAAAATGAAAAAATAAGGGAGGGTGATGCCCTGGTAGTATCTGTTGCAAAAGAAAAAGATGAAATTGAGATATTCTCAGGACTTAAAAATTATGAAAGAAATCATCCTTTCACAACACTTGATCCAATGGGGATGATAATAACATTTTATTTTTCAGACAGGGCTCCTGTAACAGTGATGGAAAACAGGGACGGACCGCTTGAAACAGCAGCTGCAGTTCTTAATGACATCTTGGAAATAATTTGATGGAAATCTCTTTTAGCAAGTATATTATTTACACATTATGAGGGGAAGAATAAGGATAATCTCTGCATCATACAGAAGAAGCGACATAAAAATAGAGATTTTCGGAAGATCAGATGCGGGTGAATCCGTCACACTTCTCACTGGTGGTTTTCTCCCTTATTTCGATGTTGTTGAGCCAAGGGAAGAAGAATTGAATGGTATTAGAAAAAATCCAGAGTATGTGAGGGATGAGGAAAAAAATCTTCTTGTTGAGGGTGTGGAAAAAAAAGTTTACAGAATATTTATAAAGCATCCATATGAGGTGCCAAATCTAAGAAAATTATTCATCAGTAAGGTGATGGCTGCTGACATACCATTTCACCACAGGTTCATCTATGATCTTGATCTTGGCTCCTGTATTGAATTTGATGGAAATGAGGCAGATCCGGAAGAGAGAAAAAAATACGGAACAGACAAAGTGATTGAGTGCAAAATGGAGGATATAAAAACAACAGAAGCATTCAACCCACCGGTTAAAATTTTAAGTTTTGATATTGAGAACGCATTTCCTGAAACTCAGGATGAAACCTACGGTAAAATACTCATGATTGGCTATTGCATATCCATGGGTGAAAAGATTGAACAGGGATGTCTTCTCGGTGATGAGAAAAAAATACTGAAAGACTTTAACGAACTGGTTTTTAAAAATGATCCTGACATCCTCATAGGTTATAACATAGACGGATACGATCTTCCAGTAATAGAGTACAGAATGAATCTGTACAGGATGATGTTGCAGATTGGAAGGGATAACTCTCCAGGGAGAAGGATAAACGGGCAGTTCTGGAGGGCAAAGGGAAGGATTATAAGCGATGTATGGTGGAATGTGAAAAAATATCTCCATCCAAAAAACGAAACTCTAAACTATGTGTCACATATGCTTCTCAACGAAGGAAAGGATGATATTGACAGGCTTAAAATTGAGGAGGAATTCAGAAACCGTCCTGAAGAAGTTGCAAAATACTGTATGAAGGATGCCTTTCTCACCTACAGAATTATGGAAAAAATGAGGGTTGTGGACAGAAACATGTTTATGGCCACAGTAACAAGATTGCCTCTCGAAGATACCACAAACGGTGGAACAAGCAATTATGTGGATTCACTTCTCATAAGACTTGCAGATCGCAGAGGGATTGCAGTTCCTATGACAGCTTCACAGGCACTTAAGGATTCCCCAATTGAAGGTGGTCATGTGGAATCAATTGGAGCGGGTATTTACAATATGGTAGTTGTTCTGGATTTTAAGAGCATGTATCCATCTATGATCATAAAGTATAACATATGCTTCTCAACATTATCTGAGGATGGTGAAATAGTGTCCCCAACGGGTGCAAGATTTATTAGTCCGGACAAGAGAAGGGGGTTGATACCAGAACTATTGATGAGCCTTATGGCGGAAAGGGACAGGGTTAAAAAAATTATGAAATCCTCATCTGGGGATCAAAGGGAATATTATGATGGAATACAGAATGCCATAAAAATTCTAATGAACACATTTTATGGAGTTCTGGCATCTGCCTTTTACCGTTTCACAAATCCAGAACTTGGAAAGTCTGTTACAGCCTTTGCAAGAAACACCATTGTTGGTTTGATTGAAGATTTAAAAAAGAGAAAAATAAGGGTGATTTATGGGGATACGGATAGTGTTTTCATAGAATCAGGTAAAAGTTCAATCAAGGAGGCTGTGGATTTCGGCAATTCACTCAGCTCGGAGATTTCAAGGAATCTTCAGGTTACAATAGAATTTGAAAAGATAATGGACCCATTTTTTTCCCATGGTGCAAAAAAAAGATATGTTGGGAAGATAGTATATCCTGAATTTGATAAGGGCGAGCTTCTTGTGAGAGGTTATGAAGTGAGGAGGACGGATTCCTTCGATCTTCAGAGTGAGGCTCTTCAGAAGGTATTTGAATATCTTATGGACAGAAATATTGATGGTGCAAGGGAATACGGGGAGAACATTGTGAAAAAACTTTTATCCGGGGACTCCGCTATTGACATATCAAAGCTTGTAATATCCAGATCAGTGAAGTCAGACAAAGATTACGCAAATGCAGAATCACTTGCAAATGTTAGGGCTGCAAGAAAACTTAAGGAATATGGGGAAAGATTTATCCCGGGTATGAAAGTATCCTGGATAGTTACAAACAGCAGTGTGGTACCTCAGGAGGTTGAGCCTTTCATAGATGTTGAACGTTTTAAGGGGATGCCTGATTGGAGATACTATGCGGAAAGGGTTCAGGAAACACTGAACAGAGTTTTTGAGAGTCTTGGAGACCCAATTGATATTGTACCAAAAAAGGGGAGTCAGAAAAAACAGAATGTGAAGGGGAACATGTCACTGGACGCATTTCTGTGATCATATGTACGATTTTGTAGTTATCGGAGCAGGTCCATCAGGATCAATGTGTGCATATAATCTTTCCAGAAAGGGTTACAGTGTACTTCAACTTGAGGAAAACGAGAGTGTGGGTAAACCTGTTGAGTGCACTGGTTTGGTTTCAGAAAGGGTCATAAAAATTACACATACCCATTCAGTTATCAACACCGTAAGAGGTGCGCACATTCATTTTCCCGATTCATCATCCATTTCTGTGAAAAAAGATGAAAAAACTTACGTTCTGGAAAGAGACAGGTTCGATCAGGACGTGGCGGCAATGGCAATTGGAGCAGGAACTGAACTTTCTTTGAATTCAAGGGTAAGTGACATAAGGGTGAATAAGGATACAGTGGAGATTACTTTTCGGAAGGAAGGCAGCATAAAATCCGTAAAGTCAAAGGCCGTTGTGGGAGCAGACGGGGCCAACAGCATAACCAGGAAAGTTCTTTTTCCCGGATTGAGATACAGCAGAATTGTCTCTGCTTATCAGGTTGATTCAATTAAAAGAATGGAAGATCAGGATAATGTGAACGTTTATCTTGGGAGCCAGTATTCCAAAGGATATTTTGCCTGGGCAACACCCGCTGGGGATTTTTCAAGAATTGGAACAGCTGGTTTTGGCCTTTCCAGAGAAAAATTCATCACACTGTGGAAGAGAATGGGTGAGCCTTCAAACGCAACTATAACAGGAGGGCCAATTCCCATATCAACAGTAAATCCAACCTACAGGGACAGAGCCCTTCTTGTTGGAGATGCAGGAGGTATCGTTAAACCTCTCAGTGGAGGTGGAATATACACGGGAATGCTGTCAGGAATAAAGGCAGCTGAAACACTGTCAGAGGCATATGAATCTGAAAATTTTTCAGAAGAATCACTGAAAAATTACGAGAAAGCCTGGAAAAAAGAGATAGGAAAAGAATTAAGGAGGGATCTAAGAATTCAGAAGATTTACTCGAAAATTACAGACACGTCTTTCAATGAAATCGGGCGGAAATTACAATCAGAGAGAATAAAAAAAATAATAGAAAACATCGGGGACATTGATTATCCTTCGAGGGTGGTTTTTAGCATTCTAATAAGGAAACCTTCCATTGCAAGGCATGTTCTTTTTCCGGTGAAATAGATGGATAAGGAGATAAAATATTCATTTCTCATACTTGTCTCCACATTATCCTGGGGATCAACATTTCCCCTTATTAAAATCGCACTTGAATACATGTCCCCTGTGATCTTTCTTTCAGTGAGATTTGCAATCTCTTCACTGATGATGCTTCCATTCATAAAAAATCCAAAGGATTTCACAGGTTTTAAGGAGGGAATGATAGCTGGCTTTTTCCTTTTTCTCGGTTACTATTTTCAAACCATAGGTCTTTATTTCACAACACCTGCTATTTCAGGACTGCTCACCGGTCTATATGTTGTGCTTGTTCCCATATTTTCTCTTATTGTTTACAGGACTCATGTTCTTGGAAAAGACTGGCTTGCTGCCTTCCTATCTCTTCTTGGTCTGATCATAATTTCCTTAGGTCAGATATCCAACAGCTCTGTCCAGATAGGAGATCTTCTTACAGTTATATGTGCAGTTGGTTATGCATTCCAGATACTTTATGTGGCAAAACACAACAATATTGAAATGACTAAATTCACATTTTATCAGATGATTTCAGTCTTCATTTTTTCCACTATTTTGATACCCACATTCAAAATTTATGCAAATTTCCAATCACCACAGCTCATTTTCAGCCTTGTATTTACAGCTCTGTTTGCAGGTGTTATTGCATATGTGATTGCAAACAGATCTTTGATATATGTGCGTGCCGAGAGAGCAACTGTTATAATGGCTTCAGAACCAATATTTGCAGCGGCTTTTTCAGTATTGATCACTGGCATACCTCTCTCAGATGGAACATTGGTAGGCGGAACCCTAATGGTGATCTCCATATTCCTTGTTACCATTAGAGCGGGGAAAACTTAAAGATGATGGGTTATTTGCGCTGCAACACCGCTTTTCATCATTTTCATCTCTCTTCCAGAGCATGTCGATCTTCCCACAGCAACGAGTTCATCATTTTCCTTAACTATGAGTACATCATTTCCAGATATTATGTCCTCATCACAATCAACAATAAATTTAAAGTACACGCTCTTTCCTCTGGAATTGAATAATGCACTCTCTTCAGTTACAATTATCCTGTTTTTATTCTTCATTTTAAGAAGCAATTTGCCCCCATCCATTGTAAGGGCAAGAAAACCATCCATTGCACGGAGTGTAGCAATTATTTTATCTCCGTGGTTTATTGTTCGTATTCTTCCTGTTGATTTTGAGACAATTACTGATGAATTTTTATCAATAAGAAGATCTCCTGCACCAGATCCATATTGATAATCTGCTATTCGTTTAATTTTTTCAAGATTGAAATCCCTAATTTTTTCATTTGACAATTCAATATCATTGTAACCGTTTTTTCCCTTATTTATCCTTCCTTGAAATATTATCTGTTCCACAGGATAGGTTTCATTTAATTCAACTGGTACTTTCATTCCAAACCAGTTTATATAAAAATGTTCATTTGTTTTTTCGTAAATTTCATTAATGAACTTTTCTGAGGTTTTGCCCGGGTACCAATGACTTTCATCCACTTTTCTACCATTTTTAATGCACTGTTTTTTTAGTCTACTGATCAAAGGGTGTTTCAAGGATTCTTTGTCATAATACATGAAGGATGTCTTACCTGACAGGTCCCAGTATCTTTCCAGTTTTGGTGCATATTTTTTAATTCTACCAAACGCCTCATAAAGGGAGGGGTGGCTCCTCGCCTTTGTTTCTACATAATTCCATAAAGTCTGTTCGAAAATTCTCTCTCTTATTTCCTCCATCTCCATCATTATGGCGTAAAGATTATGCTGGGAAATTAGGGATACTCTAAGTTCCTTTGTTTCATCAAGAAGTTCCCTTGCCGTATACCTTTCGGAAATTGGACTCCAGGATGGAAAACTTGAAATTTCTTTTAAATCTCTGGTACCGTCTGAGAATAATACCCTGTCATCCCTTGCATATTTTACGTAAGAAGCGGAATCAAACATATCGACTCCAAGAAGAACTGCAAACGGTAAGAACATTGGGTGTCCTCCACCAAAAAGATGAACAGGTTTTGAAAAATCTGTGTTTAATTTTGAATTCAGTATTATGTCAACCAGATCTCCGTATCTGTAATTTTCAAGTAGTGGTACAACACCTCCAATTGGCATATATGATCCATTGGTGGAACTCATAACTCTGGCACTTTTTCTCCTCAAATCCATGTATAATGATCCCTGTATAGGGGCTGCAATATCATTTTCCTCAGCTAGATCGGATATTTCAAGTAATCTTCTGTGGGTCTCTTTCACAGCGTTAATGGCCTGTTCTCTAGTCTGATCCGGTGTTGAAAATATATCAAGAATGGTACTTATGTCAGAACCAGAATTAATCTGAAATTCCACAGTTTCTCGGTTTTGATATTCAATATCACCATAAACATATGACTGAAATGTGCCAGAATCAGTCATTATTGTACCATCAAAACCAATGAGGTTATGAATTCCATATTTTAATGCTCTTTCCCTTAGATTCTCATTCCTTCTTATGATATAGCTATTTGTTATAATTGCATCTATTTTCAGTTTTTTAAAAAAATCAACGGGCACAGTCATTAAGTTTGGGTTCACAACTGGCATTATTGAGGGCGTCCTGACCATTGAATGTTTCGTCTTGAATGTTCCTACCCTGGCAAGGCCTTCCCTGTGTTTTACCTCAAGGGTTAGCCTTTCACTCATAATAATATTCTCCCCTTGAAATCTGCTCCCTGTGAAGACTACTACCTTTCTTGTTGATCCTCGGTCTCTTTGTATTGTGATCTCTTCTAAACGTTATCTCTTTTTCTTTTAAAAATAAGTTCATCCCGTCCCTCATATTCATTGGACCAACTGCCTCTCCATAAAGCCCCTGTTTTCCCCTGAATACTAGCAGTTGATCAGAAATTATATCTATGAGGTATATGTCGTGATCCACAATAAGGGCAGTTTTTTTTCTGTTTTCCATGGTTCTTCTAATAACCTTGGCAACATCCATCCTCATTGCACTATCCAGGTTAGCTGAAGGTTCATCAAGAATGTAAAGGTCCGCATCATTGGAAAGACAGAGAGCTATTGAAGCCACCTGTAATTCTCCTCCCGAAAGGGTCTCAACATTCTTATCCATCAGATCCTCAACGGATAGCGGTCTCATTATCTCATTTCTTATGTATGGATCATTAAAATTCTCCCTGAGTATCTTTATGAAAAGTTCTGATACTGTTCCCCTGAAATCCGTCGATATGTACTGAGGTTTGTATGATATCCTTAAGGTGGGCTCAATAATACCATTATCTGGTTTTTCCACTCCGGCCATAAGACGCATAAAGGTAGACTTTCCAAGGGCATTCCCTCCAAGCACACCTGTAACTGTTCCCTGATTAAGATATCCTCCTGAAGCAGTCATTTTGAAATTTTCATAGGATTTTTCAACAGAATCCCATCTGATTATTATTGGTGTATTTATCTTTCTTTCCACAGTCTTCATTTCAAATTTTATGGGGTCTTTTCTTATTCTTACGTTCTCCTCTTTCAAATATCCTTCAAGAAACTGATTAATTGCCTTTGAAGTTGTTTTTTGCTGTGCAACAATACCGTAAACACCCTTCTGTCCATATACAAGGTGCACCTGGTCTGAAATCCAGTCAAGTATTGCCAGATCATGCTCAACAACAAACACTGTTTTATTTTTTGCTATGTTGGTGAAAATGTCTGCAACCCGCAACCTCTCAGATATGTCTAAATATGATGATGGCTCATCTATAAGAAGTATGTCACCATCTTTCAAAAGTGAGACTCCTATTGCAAGTTTCTGAAGTTCTCCTCCTGAACAAGAGGAAACATGTTTTTCAATTGAATTTTCAAGATTTAAGAGATTTACTATCTCATCCATTTTACCCTGAGAATCAGAATTTTTAAGAATATTCCTTATGGTGTCATTTACAACCCTTGGTATCTGGTCTACATACTGGCTCTTCAGAACAACTTTCTTGTCACCATCATATACCGATCTGAAATAATCTCCCAATATTGTATTTGAGAATTTTTTTATAACCTTTTCGCGGACACCTTTCTCATCATATTTTCCAAAATTTGGAACAGTAATACCACTGAGAATATTCAGAGCAGTTGTTTTACCCATTCCATTCGTACCAAGTATTGCAGTTATTCCCTTTCCAGGATATGGTATTGAATAAAGTCTGAAAGTATTCTCACCATATTGATGAATTATATCTTTTTGGAGTTCGTCAGGCACAGTAACGATCTTAATGGCATGAAATGGGCATCTGTTTATACAAATACCACAACCTATACAAAGATCCTCATGAATGTCAGGATAAGAATTCTCATCCTTAAAATCAATTGTAGCAGTCCCGGATCTTACAGGAGGACAATAGGCCTGACACTCATGATTGCATTTTTTTGGATGGCATTTGTCATAATCGAGCACTGCTATATGCATTTAGAACCCTTTAAATAATTCACATTGCATTCCACACATCGTCGGGAATCTCTTCATAAACCAAATATTCCTCATTATTTCCTGCATCTTCCTTTTCTATCTTCATGTTTACGAGAAATCTTACCCTTTCAACGTTCAGGATCCAATAATGAATTCTCCACTCCCTTCCATCAAAAAGCGTTGTTTCTTCCCTTTCCGTCTGTAAAATCCCAAGATCTTCCATGGTGTAAAAAGCATCCCTATCCTCAGGTTCGAGCATGTTGTCTATTACTCTGTCACTATATCCGAAAAAATTTATAAGATGCTCGGCAGACCTGAAGGATTCTTCATTGGTCATTTTTTTCTTTTCCAAGCTCAAACCCTTTCTAATTGCATCACTGAGTTCCTCAATTCTTACAAAATTAAGTTTTTCCAGATTAATACCATCTTTGGAAGTATCTTGAGCCACTTTCATATGTCACCAACGTGAAACAAATCCTTTATTGCATAAGGCTTAATAATCCTATTGATCTGCATTTTTGATGAATGGGAAACCCTACAAATTCTTTTATTTTTTGAAAACAGATAACTTTTTAAAAAAGTCTGTTATAAAATTGTATGAATATCATGAGGACGGAAATATAATAATTGATGGAAAGCCGTACAATAAAACAGAAAAAATTTTGGATCACCAGAGTTTGTCATCCCTTATTAATGAGATCTTTGATGACAGCTATTCCAAATATATGATGGATAATATTTTTGTAAACAAAAGTTCAACAGCAGTCCCAATTGTTAATGCAACACCGGATTCCTTTTATGATGGTTCAAGATATAATATTTCGGGCCTTAGTAATCTTCTGAAGGAAAAACCAGAAATTATTGACATTGGTGGAGAAAGTACAAGACCCGGGGCAAAAAAGATTGACTCTGATGAGGAGATTAAAAGGCTCCATTCTTTTATTGAGGAAATTAAGAAGGATGGAGGTATTAAAATTTCACTTGACAGCTATAACTACGAGACTTGCAGATATTACATTAACTCAATTGACTGGATAAATGATGTATCTGGTATGAAGGATTCAAGGATTCCAGAACTCTGCATAAAAAATGGAAAATCCTACATTCTTATGCATACAAGGGGAACTCCTGAAACAATGAATAAATTAACTGATTACAATGATTTAATGGGAGAAATCTCTTTCTTCTTCTTTAACAAAATTAATGTTTTGAGCAGAATGGGATTGCCACCTTACAGACTCATACTTGACCCAGGCTTGGGGTTTGCAAAAAACAGTGTTCACAATTTTGAAATATGTTCTTTCTCACGTGCATTTCAGTATGGTTTCAAAAGAATGTACGGGCATTCAAGGAAAAGATTTCTTGATCTTGATGGCAGTGGCGATCCATCAAGAAGGCTTGGACAAACCATTTCTTTAACTCAATGGTTTGTTGAAAACAATATTGAATACATTCGTGTTCATGATTATTTGGAAAATGAAAACGCTATAAAAATGCAGAGGATTATTGATTCCTGGAGAGGCATGAACGACAAATTCCTCTTATCACAGTGACAGCAGTCTCACCCTTGCCCGGAACATTTCTCATGACATTATCCATTGTTTTTATGTATTCTGGATCATCAACATCCTCTATTTTACCGCAGATATTGCATACAAAGTTAATATGCCTGTTAAGGTTAGATTCAAATATGGCCCTTCCATTAACCTCGAATGAATTTATAAGGTTCTTTTCAGTGAAAATCCTAAGTATGTTGTAAACAGTGGCAGGGGGGATTCCCGGATTATCTATTTTTATGAAATTGTGGACATCTTCAGCTGTGAAGTGTCTACCCGGATTATCATATATGTATTGCAGGACTCCCAATCTCTGGGGAGTAATTTTTAAATTATTATCTTTTAATAACTCATCCAGTTTGATCATTATGGAATGAGTATAGTTAATTAGTATTTTTAACTATCCTTATCAGAAAATGCCGTTTGAAAAATTAAAAGGTTTCAGGGAATTTTATCCAGATGATATGCAGGTTAGGGAAGACGTTTTTCAGATAATGAAGGAAACTTGCAGAATTTTTGGCTTTAGTCAGATAGATTACCCCTCTCTGGAAAATGTTGAAATGTATATTGAAAAATCTGGTGAAGAGATAGTTAAGCAACTTTACAGTTTTGTTGACAAGGGTGGAAGGGAGGTCACACTTATTCCTGAAGCCACGCCAACAACAGTGAGGATGGCCAGTTCCAGAAAAGATTTAAGGAAACCGATTAAATGGTTCAGTCTTCCGAAATTATGGAGATATGAAGAACCACAATCAGGAAGAACAAGGGAACATGTTCAGTTAAACGTTGACATTTTTGGAGATCCATCACCTGGAGCTGATGCCCAGGTAATAGACCTTGCAGCAGAAATTTTAAGCAGACTTGGTCTGAAAAACAGATTTGAAATAAGGATAAATCATAGAAAAGTAATGGAAAATATAATTTTATCATTTGGTGACCTGGATGTGAAAGAGATATTGGCAATTACAGACAGATTTCACAAAGAATCAAGAGATGATTTTGCACTTAAGTTAAGGAAAAGCGGAATGAAAGATGAAGAAATAAGCACTTACATTGAATTCTTATCAAGGAAAGTTAAGGGTTCAGAATTCAATCAATTAATGGATGAATTTTTCTCAAATAAAATTCCAAAAAATGAATTGTCGAATCTCTCAGAGGTCTTAGAAATCCTGGATTCTTTAAATATAAAGGATGTATATTTTGATCCTTCAACAGTTAGAGGTCTTTCCTATTACACCGGAACAGTTTTTGAGGGTTTTGACAAAGAAGGTTCTTTCAGATCTATTTTTGGTGGTGGCCGTTATGACAATCTGGCATCACTTATTGGCGGTTCCTCTCTGGAAGCAGTTGGGTTTGGCATGGGTGATGCTGTCATAGAGAACCTTATGAAAAAATTTGATCTGTGGAAATCAACAAAAAAAGATAAATTTGTATATGTTGCACTGAACGGAATGGAAAACCTTGCTTATGCCACAGATGTAATAAGATTTCTGAGAGAAAGAAGGATAAAAGTTGAATACAACACAAAGAATAGATCAATATCTGCCTCCCTTAGAGAAGCAAGTATTCTTGGATGTGATTATGCCATAATAATAGGTAAAAAAGAAAAGGATAATGAATCGATTACTGTTAAAGATCTGGCAGATGGTAGTCAGGTGGTAATGAAAAAAAATGAAATTCACAATTCAGATTTTTTCAAATAAAAACAGGTTTTTCTACACATTAATGTTCAAAAATTTTATTAATAAGTAAAAATTACTGATAAAGGTCATTATGTCTCTGGCAATAGTTATGGTTAGTACTGTTCCAGGAAAAGAGAAGGAGGTCCTGGAGAAAATTTCTAAAATAAACTACGTAGTTGAATGCTATGCAATCATGGGTGAATTCGATGTTTTTGCAAAAATTGATGCCAAAGATTACAATGAGTTAAGTAAGGTCATAGTGGAAAACATTAGAACCATGACAGGAGTAGTAGACACAAAGACCTTCCCAGTAATAAAGTTGTGATGAAATATGGTTACGTACAATAATTTACCTTGGTATCCAAATTGGAACTTTGATATTTTCTTTTTGACAATAATCGGGATGATTGCTCTTTCTCTTTTGATTTTTGGAATTTTTACTGCTTATTTTGGAAAGAGCAAAAGTAGAGCAATTGGGGGAGGAATGGTAGTTGGGGGAATAGTTCTTGGTTTCATTACATATTACCTCTCAGATTTCTATTTCCATATCTCCCTGATCAGATCAGTGATTCTTGGGATAATATTCTATGTCATAGCAACCATTATAGGGGTTGTTATAGGATTGCTTATATTCTTGGGTGCTATAATGAAGGCATAATGCCTGAAACAAGAAGCAAAAAATTAGAACAAATAATTAATTTTTTGAAAGAGAAGGTTAATGGTAAGGCAATTCTTGCCTGCTCTGGTGGCAATGACAGTTCTCTGTTATCTGTGATATGCAATATGGCTCTGGGTGAAAAAGTCGTATCTGTATTCATAGATTCAGGGCTTTTAAGAAAAGGGGAAAGAGAAAGTGTTGAAGAGTTTTTCCAATCCTATAAGATAAATTATAGAATATATGATGAATCGGAAAAATTTCTTGAAAGATTAAAAAATGTTACAGACCCAGAGACAAAGAGGAAAATAATTGGAAATACATTTATTGAAGTATTTGAAAAAATTGCGGAAATTGAGGGGGCAGAGTTTCTGATTCAGGGAACCATAGCTCCTGATTGGATCGAGAGTGGGGGAAAACACAGAGACACAATAAAGAGCCATCATAATGTGGGCGGTCTTCCGGAGAAAATGAAACTTAAACTTGTTGAGCCATTAAGGGACCTTTATAAGGATGATGTTAGGGAAATTTCGGAGGAATTAAAAATAAACAGAAAAGTTCAGCCATTTCCAGGTCCAGGTCTTGCAGTGAGAATAATAGGTGAAGTTAACAGGCAAAGGCTTGATCTTTTAAGAAATGTGACAGAAATTGTGGAAAAGACAATTGAAGAAAAATACAGTTTTGAACAGAGACCTTGGCAATATTTTGCCATACTTCTACCAGTAAAAACAACAGGAGTTCATGGGGACAAAAGGTCATATGGGGAAACTGTTGCCATAAGGGCCGTTAACACAACAGATGGGATGACAGCCACAGCTTCTGAGATTCAGTGGGATGTTTTGCAATCAATATCCGTTGAGATAACCAACACATGCCCGGAAATAAACAGGGTAGTGTATGATGTGACGGATAAACCGCCAGCCACCATAGAATGGGAATGATTAAAAAAAGTATTATATTTAAATTACATATTGGCAAATCTTGAGTGACGAAGAGTTGAGACAAATGCAGGAAGAAAATCTATTAATTTCGGAAGAAGAGTACCAAAAATCAGGAGTGCATATTGGAACTCAGAACAAGACGGCAGATATGGTAAAATACATATACAAAATAAGAAGCGATGGTCTTTATCTTCTGGATGTGAAACAGACAGACAAAATGATAAGAGTTGCCGGTAAATTCCTGTCAAGAATAAGACCGGATAAGATCCTGGTTGCCGCTCAGAGGCAGTATGCAATAAGGCCAGTATCAAAATTTACTGAAGTAATAGGTTGCAAATCAATAGTTGGAAGATTTATACCAGGAACACTTACAAATTATGAACTTCCAACATTTCTTGAAATCGATGCCATTGTTGTAACTGATCCAATGGCTGATACACAGGTTATGAAAGAGGCAAAGAGTGTTGGAATACCAATTTTGGCGTTTTGTGATGCTAACAACAAGACAGATTTTGTTGATCTGGTAATTCCAAGCAATAATAAAGGCAGAAGAGCCTTGGCCCTGGTTTATTGGTTACTAGCCAGGGAAATACTCAAAAACAGAGGAAGCATAAAGAGTGATGATGAGTTCAAATACACAATAGACGACTTTGAGGCACAGATTTAAACCTTTATTCTTTCAATTTCATAATAAACCGGATCATCCCCCTCTATCCAGCAAAACACCATTTTTTTTCTTACTGATCCTGAAACCCTGACAGCTCTACTAATGTGGTACCATGGCATTTTTTCTTCAAATATATTTACAAGAAATTCAGAATGTTCATTCATACTTTCTCTGTATAACCTGAAGGTGCTTCCAAATTTGAACCCAGATTTTATTATAAATCCTTTCTCAAGGAGGTCCTTGTATATTTTAAATTCTTCATTCTCAGCATTTCTTTTCTCAATTATGTTATTTTCATTTTTTGAAAATATTTTTATATGGCCATCATAAAAACCCATCCATTCCATATCATTTATCTGTTTTTCATTTAATTTATTTATTTTATCAAGTTCATTGATTGTGCTTCTCTTAATTTTATAATAGGTGAATTCTCCGTCATAATCTATAGAACAAACCGTGCCATCATGAAATTTTTTCAGTTTATCCCTGTTTACAATTGTATCTTCCATCACAGGATATACCTTTTTTGCATCTTCTGATTTCTCATCCCTTTTTGCAAAATAAACTTCGTCCCCAGAAATCATTATCTTATTTCCCTTGAATTTCATCCTGCTGTAAAATATGAAGAATTCTTTTCTTTCCTCAAAATCTTTACAATTGTTGAAAAACACATCATTGAATTCTTTGGAAAAATATCCCCGTGACGCAAGAAAGAAGAATTCGTAACAATTTAAGTAAAGAATTCCTGAAATTTTTTTACCGACAAGGTACTGTGATGAGAACTTTTCAAGATCCCTCTCAGAATGGATCAAAACTCCGTTTATATTAATCTTGTGAATTGCCATTTTCAAGCTTTTTCTCTAATAGTTTCATCCCTATTGTCTCCATCATGTTCTTTACCTCCTCACCATCCTTAGCAGACACAAAAAACACCTCTGTTCCTTCCTTTCCTACTATCTTGTTCAGATCATCTTTCCAGAATTCTGCCTCATACCTTCTGTCAGATTTTGTTGCTGCTATGAATACTAAAGGTTTTCTTTCCAGGGAAGAAAGATAGCTTAGTTTCTTTTTTATATCCTTTTCATTTAGTGGTTTTGTAACATCTATAACAACTACGATGGCTCCAGATCCTGTAAGTAGTTTTTCATTCTCGTCCTTATCATCTATTTCCTGAATTATAAACTCAATATTGTATTCTTTTTTCTTGAGTGTTATTGATATTTTCTTCCTGAGCAACCCCTTTCCAGAAAAGGTTGAATGATCACTGTCATAAACAACTCTGGATATAAGAGAAGTCTTACCGTTACCTGGATCTCCAATAAAACTAACCTTCCAGGTATATTTCATATTACTCATTGTTTCAAGATTTTTTACTATTTTATAATTGTTTTCTTTAAAGCAAAAAAACTAACAAATTAACACTCCCTTTTTAATATTAACCTATTTCTAATTTTTAACCGATGTTCTAAAAATGACAATTACCAAAAGATATTTATTTTGTGGTTTTTTACCTTAGTACATTACCCGGCTTAGCTCAGTTGGTAGAGCGGCGGACTGTAGAGGGTTAAACGGCACCCGCCGTTATCCGCAGGTCTCTGGTTCGAATCCGGAAGCCGGGATTTATAATTATTTTTATCACTGTATATACATTACAAAAATTCGAAATTGAATAAAACCAAGTTTTTATCACTATAATTTTAAATCTTTCATCAAATATTTATGAAATTAAATCACAAATGAAGAATAAAAAAATGGGTGATTTTAAAAATAATTATTCAAACTTTAAAAACAACAGTAACAACAGCAATTATTGCTTGAGCTTCCCTCATACTGCATTGTAAAGCTTCCACCATTAATTAGGGAGCCGGGTTGGGCAATGATGTTTCCTGAGTTCGATGTCATATCTATACTTTCATATGAAAAACTGCTAATGGGTGCCGTAATACCGTTTATGGTTGCAAAGTTAGTATTTGGTATTCCCGTGAAATAGGAACCAAAATATGCAGTACCAAAATCAGCAAGGCAGCTTAACTGGCCGTTAATTTCAGGTCTTTCTTCTATCCATTCTGCAGATAACATTGATGAATTATAAGTTACGGTGGTTGAGAAGTGTTCATTCTGTGTCGTATCATTAATGTATATATTCCATACATTTGGTGCATTGGCCAAAAATATGGTTACAACCACAACATCACCGGGATTTATACTCATGGATATTGGAGTTTCTGCGGCAGGCAACATCTCATACCAGGCACTATATGAAGCTCCACAATCATATTGTGATGTTGTTCCGGCCTGTATTAAACTGCTATCTCCGCTGAAAAATCCCCCAATTCCTATCCATTGTGCAGAGTATGTGCATCCTGATGATGCATTTGCAGTCTGAACTATCCAGGAACCTGTAATCCCTGTTACTTCAGCAGCTGGACTATTTATGTTACTTGCAGCAATGTAACCTGCCCAGTTGGAAGATTCTCATAGTGTCCCAAATGTTGTGTATTTATAAAGGATACCTCCTTTGGAACATTTCCTTAATCTCATCAATGCATTTATAATATCCCCTCAATGATCTCATTGACCATTTGTCATTTATCTCTGCTGCCCTCAGATAAATG
>NZ_JBLSDG010000010.1:0-51177 GCF_052315375.1 Caldiplasma sukawensis | reverse complement strand
TTCCCTGGTGGTCGAACTTTATTTCCTTAATGATCCATGGATCCTCTAAACCTAGAAGCTTCCTGAAAAGTTCCTCTGATTTCACAAAATGTAAATGAATGAGCGTTTATAACTTACCCCCAAAGAGTTGAAGAGATCCAATTTTTTTATGTTTACATGGAAGGTAAAAAATCATGTTCCAAATGTTCCATTTTACTGCGGAGGTAATTATTCACGATTTTTTTGCTGCACATTTTATGGAACATGACGGAACATTGGGAACATTTTTCTAATCTGTATCTCCCCATATTTCCTTCGGGATTATTCCTGTAGGCACTCTTTCCTTTGTTTTCATCCATTTCGAAGGTAACTGTCCATGTTCCGTAAGTTCCAGATTACAGAACTTAGCGAATTCAGTGGCACTTTTAAAATCTCTCAATTCATCTAACTCTTTTTTAATGAGATTAAAGCCCCTTACAGTAAGCTTGAATTCTTTTAAGGAGGTTGTGAAAATGGCAAAAAGAAAAAGATTAAAGCCCCTTACAGTAAGCTTGAATTCCATTGTTACAGGGTCAAAGCCCAATTCTGTCATCATTTTTTTGTCGAACGGATCGCTGATGGAATCATTGCCTGGAACTGAGAGATATACACTCCTTCCATAGAGCCCGTAAATGAAAGAATAGAAATCGTCAATTACAGAAGGTTTTCGAAGATCTGAAACAACAGGCGTGAAGGTAATCTAATCAATTATGTCAACTTCATCCATTATCCATGCCCCTAAAAGAGCCATGACCTTCCTATTATCGTCATTTTCCTTCATGAGTTCAAAGTATTTTTTTCGTATTTTTGTTATTGTTTTCTCCTCCAATTTATTATAAAGGTGGCCCCTGGTTCATCTTTGATTTTCAACATGTATTCTTTGCCTATGGATTGATCCTCTTTCCTGACTACGTCATCAACGCCAAAATAGTATTCATAGATCCTTTTGTTTTGTGCTTCCCTTTCTTCTCTTGTTAGTTTCATTATGTTGTCTTTGCTGTTCCTGGAAAGAACCCATGTGGCATTAGTCCCATATACTGTCATGGATTTGTCCGGGTTGCCACGGATGTTCAATGCGTTGGATTTTAATTTACTCATCCCTTCTGCTCCTATTTTGGCCTCTTCGATGTATATTACGAGATTTGTGGAATCGGCAGTTGCATGGTATCTGAAAGCAGAATTAATGGCGTGATCCTGGAGTATGGCCTCCCCTATACCATAAGCCCATTTTAGTGCCAATACTATAGAGAATGATTTGCCTGTGTCTTTATTCCCTATGGAGTCTATGGTTATGGAATAGTCGTTGATGCCTAATACATTCACAATATTAGCTCCAATAACTGAATAAAATAAGGTTATCTGTTTCGGATATTTCCTTAATAATTCTATTCATTCCCTGTAAAGTTCCATGTTAATTTCTCTTTTATTTTCTTCATTCATTTTTATTTTTAATGCGTCTTTCAGTATTTTTTGGTATGAGTCATCCCTTCTCGCATAAAATTTTTCAGGAAACAAAATATGATCATTTTTAAAATAGAAATTAGGTTCTCTGTATTCACCCGGCTCAATAGGTAAAGCATTCAGACATTCAGTGAAATTATTAACGTTAGATGGATAAACCATCAAATTCACAAATTCAGGTTTTGTAAAGACTTCTCCTTTGAATTCTATGTACTCTCTTTTATACTCTCCAATAAAGCGTTTAATTAGATCCTGAATTGGTTCTCCATAATCTTCCTTTAATATTACTTTCTCATCTATGATAATTATATCATCTCTTTTTTGTTCTATTTTTCTTTTAAAAGGCCATCCATCCTTCCAACCCAGGAAAGCTATGTCAATGTCATCTTCCTGTTTTATGGGTACCCATAAACCTTCAGCTATTTGCGATTTTTTTCGTGCTTTCAGCTCTTTTAGGTATTCCTTTTTGATCTCAGATATTTTCTTCCATTGATCCTTCAGTTGTGTATTTTTATAGTGTTGCGCAATTTGTAAAGCGGTTTTAACATCCTTCTTATCCCATTTCTCTTTTGTAAGTAATTCCCTTGCAAATTCTCCATCCTTACGGTTGAAGCCAACGCCATTCTTCTGAGTTGCTCTATCAGGATCATATTCGTTCAATTCTTCTAAGACGGATCTGAGAAGAGAAGGGAAATCCAGATGGTCTGTTTTGTACTTTGATATTCTCCTGCTGATTTCGATGGATGCTTCACCTCCTTCTTCCATTAGATCCAACGGATCAATTATATCCCTCGGATTTAATTGATCGACTACATCCATGGGATCCGGAGTTCTGTATTTTTCGTTTTCACATTCATCGCAGATGTAAAATATTGTTGGTTCTTCATCTATAATGTTTTCGTTGTCGTCGTAAATTGGTATATCACATACTTCTTTTCTCATTGCTATTTTGTGTTTTTTGCGGATTTTTTCATCTTCCATAATCATCCCCCCTCCACCTTAGAAATCTCTGATGTTCTATCTCTTCTGAGCATGAATTGTTCAGTCATCTCACAACACCTCCACCCAAACAATCGCAGATTTCATGAATATCCGATCCTTATGTGTATCCTTCAGCATAAATACTAAAACCTTTGACGAGTTCTGATATGTTAATTTCAAAAAATTTGTTATTATGAGATAATTTTCTGATTTCGTTGCCAATTTTACATTTAAGTTGACCTAAGTTTTCTTGTAAACTGATATACTCTCTTCAAATAATTTTCAATCCAAGGATGCATTCTCATTTCTAAACTCCGTTAATATTTATCCTGCATTTTCATTTAACGCAAGAGAATAATTCCACGACATCTAAATTCATTCCCAGATCAAAATGAAGTTTGTCCTCTAGGTATATTTCTATCTTGTACTAAAGATCTTTTTTGACACTTGAGGCCGTACCCACTTTTACTCGACTTTTCTTTAGTTTTCTGTACAATTTGATTTCCTTAAACAAATAAATATTACTTATGTAGAACTGCCTATTCTTATGCTTAGACTTAGAAGCACTTTTATAAGGACATGTAAAAACCATAAGATAGACGTCTTCTTCAACATTAGGATTCGAATTTATTAGGTGCTGATTAAAAGGACAGTATTTTACATCGACTTTTTTTCCATTTAAATAAGGCGAATTGAAAATTCCATCATACCCCTTTTTATTCTTTGTTTCGTTTAATGCGATACTAAAGATGTAAGAAGCAATCCATTCACCAATGTGAACTTTTTCGGAATGACATCAATAATGTTTGAAATTTTGTTATCTATACAATTTCGCTGTTTGATTAGTTCCGATAGTTTTTCGGCTTCTTCAATATTATTGGATAAGGACAAAGAGATTAAATGTTTCTATTCAAACCTCGGTCATTAACTCTTTACAATATATGGCCTTACTTCATTATCCTTAGCCTTATGGATCAATTTACAAACTTCACATTCCCCTTTAATTATTAATCCCGCCTCATATTTATTCAAGATTTCACTATTCATTTTATTTACCAAGGCTGAATAACTTTTCGTAATTTTCTTTTTTTTCTCGAAGAGTTTTTTTATGACTTCCTTTTGACATGATAAAATTCCATTACATATTTTACTAAACTCCGATATTTCCTCATCTGAAATATAGTAATTCCTTACTTCGGCTATTACTTTTCTTGTGTCCACAAAAGGGCAAAATCCTTCAGCTTTAAAGGTTAAAGAAAGATCATAATTATGAGAATTCCCTACAAAAGGTTTCTTTATAGCTTCTATTTCGTAAGCGTCGAGTATCATTAGATTTATAATTACGTCACTTAATGAGTATAAAAGTATCATCCGAGAGGAGGCATTTGTATCATTGACCACGAAGGGATTGGAATCAATTAATTCTTTCATTGAATCGTATGCTTTATGATCCAGTTCCCATCCTTTTAGTTCACTCATGAATTCTTTCTTTATTTTGGTTACCAAAATCTGTATGATATTTTTTGCTTCGTTCCCGTATTCAATTTCGCTTGAGTTTATTTTATTTATATCATCGGCTATTTCTTGGTATGCAGAGGCAATATGTTGCATCGCAATGCTATCTTTTTCAATCAAGCTTCTTATTTCTAGTTCTTTATTGTTTATTACTGACAACGATTTATCGGTCATTATCCAATGATTTCTTGGCGTAAATAACTGTTCGAACCCCCGATTATCATTTCCATCATTATCAGTTATTTGTTTTTCTATTTTTTTAATTTCCTTAGAAATTTTACTGTAATGCGAGTCCAAATGTGAAAGTCGCCATTCTTCAATTTTTTCTTTATGTATTTTTCTGATTTGATAAAAGGCAGCTACTGCCAAAAGAGTTGTGACTATTGCTGTGGCTATTTCTACATACACTAAGATCGACATAATTACCTTAATCCCCCCTTTAACTTAAATGGATCCATACCTGTTATCTGGTTGTAAATGCTCGAAGCAAATATTGATGGGTGACCAAGCCTCTACTTTAAACTATTCAATGATAAATCGTCTAAAACAGCCTTAACTACGAAGGTATGCCTAAACTTATGTGCATGGATCTTAAACCCTAATTTTTCCTGAATCTTCTTAAAATAAAGGTTCACAACTTGACTGCTCATCGGGAATAAAGAATCCTCAGATTTTGTGTTTAAGTCAAGAAGATATTGCAAGTAAGTATACATCAACTCTGAGTGCAATGGTATGATTCTAAACATTCCCATCTTAAGTCCTATTTTCTTATTCTTTCCCTGTTTAATTGTATTCATCCTGATTGAATTTGTGGCCAGATTTAAATCAGATGGTTTCACCGCTAGAACTTCATCAATTCTCACACCAGTGAAATATATGGAGTGCCATAATGAGAAAATATTCCTTGTGCTTATCTATTATTCTCTTTTCATTTTAATCATTCCTGCGATCTCTTTAAAGATCTTCTCTACCTCTTCATCTGAAAAGAAATAAATGGAGAGAGATCTTCCCATTGACTGGATCATTATGTCCTTGAGAACCGTAATCACAGAACCCGTAACTTGAAAATATGTAAGTCTTTAAATAGGTTTGTACATGGCGAGTTAAAAGATTTTTTTCTCGATCATAAAAAGTTAAAGAACTCAATCAAATTGAAACAATGACTTGACAGAACCCACAGTTTGACATGTCAACGTTGATTTGAAATGTGAAGTCCGTGAACATTAACGATTGATCTCTCAAAATTTAAAAACTTTCATGTTTGGAATAAACTTTTAAATTCCCAAAAATTCTGGTGTGATAATATTATTAATGCTTTAGATAAATTTGAATGCGCCAAAAGCGTATGCTAATAAAAGTGCACCACTTATCATCATTATATATGAAAGAATAAGAGTTGATTTACTTTTTTGAGTTTTTTTATGGGACTGCTCCATGTATATAGAATGCGCTAATAAATATAAATTTTGTCTACTCTTCTTCATGAAGGTATAGAGCCACACCACCACTGAATAGGGCAACACCTATCCATGTAACCCCTGCAATTAATCTCGTAAATCCAAAAATATCTATTAACCGACTAGCAGCTGGTATTGAAAATACCTCGAAGGCGGCAAGGAGGCTCAGAAGTGATACGCCTCCGAGAATATGCTTCAGCCGCAGGTGAAAGGAAGCTGCCATTTTCTTCTTTGTCCTTCCTTTCTTAATTTTCTCTGTCATTTCTTTCTTCCTCTCCATTCATTTCCCTGTATACCATATTTGCAAATTTTTCAAGATTCCTTTGATTTTTCATTTATAACATGTGAGTCATTTGTCCGGACAGTGCCACCATGACCACATTTATTTTCGTTTTCCTCTATATCTATAGACCTGAAGGGGAGATACCCACTCCATACAAATCTCTCAGCACTATAAGCTCACCACACCCTGGGCAATTTCTCATTTCCTCCCGTACATCCATGGTCCTGCTACATCCAGAACAGCTAAATAGGGTTTCAAACCAATTTTGAGCATCAGGGATGGATAGTCATTCATGGACAATTCAGGTACATCTATTGATACTGTCTCTTGTGTGGCAACATCTTCAGGAAGTGGATCGTAGGAAAAATTGAGAAAAGGGCTCCGTTGTCAAGTATTCCTGAAAGTCATCCATCTGCCTGATGGGAGTTAGATTTTTCTAAGTGAGAAGCATTAATCCTCTCAAATAAACTGTGTATTTGAATTTGTAGGAGATCTCTTAATTAACGTCGTGGTAAATGTGTGCTGAGGCCCTCCCTTGTATTTTCTTCTTCCTGAATGATGCCAATGCTTTCTTGAATTTCTTGTGAATATGAGAAAGATCGTCCCTTGGTTTGTTCTCGAATATGTAGTTGATTTCGTCAATGCAAAGTGTGACCCAGCCGAGGCTGGAATGATTCAAAGTCATTGCGAATATGGTCCACCACAAACTTTCTGATTTGACCGAGGAAGTTTCAAGGCATACCACATTTATGCCTCCCTTAATTAGGCATGAAACTTGATCCTCAATATTACCGTATGTCCCCTCTCCAGATCCTTCAGAGACCACAATGACAGGAACATACTCTTTCCTGATCCCTTCGCACCGTATACCATTATCTGTGTTCTTCCATATTTAGGATTGTCTTCAAAAAATCCCCTCCATCTTATTTCTACGGTGTTTATTTTACCGGTAAAACTATATAAAAAATAATTACGAGAGTGTATTCGTAATGATTTTCTTAAGGAGAGAATTATCCTAATAAGCCCTGGTAAATATTGATCATTTATATGCAATAAAATGAGAAATATGCGGTCAAATGAACGAAAGGGAAAAGTTGTTCTGTCTTAAAAATATCTCATATTTTTTTTAAAACTGTGGATTTGCATACATCTCTCTTCAATAGATGAAAAATATATTAAGTAATCAATATGGTGAAGACCAAAAAAAGAAACTATAGATCGAATACCTTAAAATTCATAATCTTGGATAAATTCCATAATTTAAGAACCAAGGAGAAGCAAAAACCTTGATGCATTGAAAATTAACATTTTTTCAATATCTAGATATGCCAGGTCATGCTCATATAGCTGAAGGGGTTTTGAAATCAAAAAACCATTTAAAAAACAATAATATTAGACTTGGTGAGAAAATTTTTACCCTTACAATCACACTTTTTTCTTAAATTTGAGCATTATGTGGAATGGGACCGTTGAGATTTGAACTCAAGTCACCAACACCCCAAGCTGGTAGGATACCAAGCTACCCCACGGTCCCTTTCTACCCTTAAGAAAAGGGCATTATTTCATCTATGAGTTCAACATGAGAGAGCACCATTCTTCTGCAACAGTATCTTTCCAGGCCCAGATCATCCATTATCTCTTTTATTTCGTAATCGAAAGGCTCTCTTCCCATTGCCCTTATAGACTGTATCTTTTTCTCAAACTGCCTGTAATCAGAGGCTATTACCCTACCACAGCTGAAACATCTTACTGGAATTATCATATTTTCACCTGTAGGATTTCTGCCTCTTTGCCCTTGCGCCCCGTCCCATTGGTTTCTTTGGCATCTTTCTTCTTATATCATTGACCATTATGGTTCTGTCATACTGCCTATACATTTCTTCTATAGTGCTGTCATTAAAGTATTCCACAATACCTTTTGCCATTGCAGTCCTGGCAGCATCTACCTGTCCTGTATTTCCTCCACCTTTTGCTTCTATGCTGATATCTATGCTGTTAATCCTGTCTCCTATTATGGATACAGGCTCCATCAGTTTGTGCTGAAGTAGGGGTATTGGAAAAAATTCTACTGGAAGTCCGTTGAAAGTTACCTTACCGTTTCCTTTTCGTATGTAAGCTCTAGCAACGGCTGTTTTTCTTTTTCCAGTTTTGATTATTACCTTTTCACCAGTATTTTTAGATTCCTTTTTTTCACTCAATTATCTTCACCTCTTTTCCCAGGGCCTTTGAAACTTCTTTCAAAGTAACATATCCACTGAACCTTTCACTCACTGTTTTTTCATATCTTATTTTTTCTTTTTCCCGAAACTCTTCAGGGCATCCATTATAAACCATCACTCTTTTCAAACATTCCTTTCCTGTGGATTTCTTTTTTGGTAACATGTCACCGATTGATCTCTTCAGTATGGCCCTTGGAAGCCTTGGATAGTAAGGCCCCTTTCTTACTGATCCTATATCCCTTCTCTTAAGGAATTTTTCCAGCACAAATTCCCTGGAACCGGTTATTATTACGTTTGCAGCATTAACTATTACAATCTCTTCATCTGTCTCCAGTAATTCCTTGGCCACTGCAGCAGAAAGTTTTCCATAAATACAGTTTGTAGCATCAACAATTTTCAAATATTTTCACCCCAAAATTTTGATGTTAGATCCCTTTGGAGAGGATTGAGCAAGATCAAGTATACTTATGAACTGAGAGCCTGCTTCCTCAAGCTTTTTCCTTGCTTTCTCACTTATTGAAAAAGCTGAAACTTTTACTTTTTTTGATATATATCCAGCACCAAGGATCTTTCCGGGAATCACTGCAACTTCGTTTTCATTCAGCAAATTACCAATCTTGCCCACATTCACCTCAGCATGATTCTGAGAAGGTGCGGCCAACCTCTCAGCTATATCTCTCCAGAAAGGTGAATTATTCTCCCTTGATACCCTGTTTAATTCTTCAATAACTTTTTTTAAATCAGGATTTTCTTTTCTATCCGCTCTTAAGCTCATTTTAACCATCAGAAGTATAGGTAAATTAATCCCCCATATTAAATTTTTTTTAATTTACCACTCCCGACCAAGTGTTAGATTTATTTTCCTAAATATGCCCATGAGCCTGTAGTATTCTGATATGGTAAGGGAAGCTTTTGAGAATATCTGTCTAAGAATAACCTCAGTGGTTTCCATTTTGTGCATTGGAAATTTAGAAGCCTTGGCTGTTTCTATTATTTTTTTAATAAGCATTTCAACCTCCTTCCCTGAGGCAAGTTCTGGAGACTCATACCCTGAAAAATCAGATGTGAAAATATAATGCATGAGCAATAGGGCGGCTTGAGACATATTGTAAACCGGATATTCATCTGAAGCTGGGATTGTGACAAAAAAATCACATTTCTGAAGTTCACTGTTCCTTAAGCCATCACCTTCTCTTCCGAATATGATGCCTACCTTTAGATCAATGGGGAAGTGATTCTTTATAAGATCTTTCATGTCCATTGGGGTTCTTCTTGGATCTTCATTGGATTTGGATCTGATAGATGATGTTGCTACAAGAATGTCAAAGGATGACCTTACTTCCATAAAATCCTTCATGTAAATTGCGTTTCTCAATATTTCAGAGCCATCTTTTGCTCTTGAGAATGCATCATCATCAATATAGGATGTACCACATATGATTAAATTATAAAAATCGCAATTTTTCATTGCCCTTGCGACTGCGCCTATATTTCCTTGAACTTCAGGTTCAATAAGTATTATAAAAATATTTTTAGTTTTGAGCATCACTCTTTCTGTTCCTGCTCAACATTATTCTCCTCGGAGGTTTCCTTTTTTTCCTCCTTTTTTGTTTCATCATTGCTGCTTTCCTTGTTTTCTTTCTTTGGTTCATACTCCTCTATTATGTCCAGAATTTTGTTTTCCATATATTTTCTGAAATTTTCAACCACCCTGTATTTAGCATCAAACCATTCTATATTGTATCTGAGATCCTCAGGAACATATATGCTCACAACATTACCCTCATCAATTACTTTGAAATTTTCAGAGCCCTTTGAAAAATTCATGTCAATGAGTGCTTTTACCTTATCCTCAACCTTCTCCAATTTTTCTATGACAGTATATTTGTAAAAAACATCCTTACCAGCAAACTGATGATTGTAATCAACAACTACTCTGCCTGGAGAAACTGAAATTACCCTTCCCCTTCTGTTTCCAAGTTTCACTTCTTGCCCAGGATATGGATCAATCTTATTTCTCTTGAACTCGGCCATTGTATGTACCTGTATGTTTTTTGGGTCTCTCATACCATAAGCGTTTTCTGCCTTGATCTCTACTTCCTTTGTTTCACCAACTGAAATTGATTGAAGGCTTTCATTTATTTCCTTGAATATGCTTTCGTCTCCAACAATCAGTGTTCCAGGCCCATACTTCTGATCCGGATCATATATATCATTATCCTTTGCAAGTTTTTCATCGTTTGTTGACACCAGTTTCTTATCTTCTCCAAGCCTCATTTCATACGTGATTTTGACAAAATCTCCTTTTTCCATAACATCACCGGATTGATAACACGTAATTTTAGAATGTATTTAAACATATATGGAAAAGGCAATGCTTAAGTGTATTCATATGTATACAGCGCCTATTTCAGTGTCCATTATGATCTCACCACCACTCTGAGGCTCCTGAAATACAGTTGTATTTGATATGTACGGAATATTAAGTTCCTGAAGCTTGTTGGTAATCTCCCTCCTGGTTCTTCCTGTAAAAACAAATCCCTTAAATTTTTTCTCCCACTGTGGAACTGATGAAAGTGCTGTATCCTTTCCAAAGAATATTTCTCCATTTTTACCTTCCTCCCACTTCACTCCGGATATGACCTTATCTCCCCACCCGTATCCTCTTGCTATCATTGTACCCGCCAAAGTCACTGCAAGCTGTGAGGTACCCGCAAAGAGTCTCCCGGTATATCCACTTGTTATGACCAGTCTTTCACCCTTTACTATGATGCTTTCATCCATAAGCTCTTTGATTATGTTATCTATTGTGTACCCATCTATATCTTTCTTTAAAAGGAATGGTTTTACATCTCTGTATATTGAGATCTGACCTGCTGTCATTTTGCTTCCTGTAACACAAACTATTTCAGTTCCAGGCCTTGCAGCGGACACCATTCTAGCCGTATTTCCTGTTTTTGTCAAAACTATTACTCTGTGTGCCTTTGATTCTCTTGCCAGAACCCTGGCAGATCTTGCTATTGAAAATGTTATTCTTGAACCGTTGAAATTCTCAGGCTCCGGATAATCATAATAATTTGATTCCACATATTCTGCAGTTTCCCTCATTGTCCTTATTACATCAAGGGGGAACTTGCCTACGGCGGTTTCCTCTGAAAGCATGAGTGCATCTGCATCGTCAAGAATTGCATTGGTTATATCGGAAACCTCTGCTCTTGTTGGAGTGTTTCTATTCACCATGCTCTCAAGCATCTGAGTTGCTACTATAGCTGGTATTCCCCTGTTGTGTGATGCAGATATTATTTTTTTCTGGCTCAGGGCAACCTCATATAGTGGCATCTCAACGCCAAGGTCTCCCCTTGCTACCATTAGAGCGTCTGATGCCCTAACAATTTCATTCAGATTCTTCATGGCTTGTTGCGTTTCTATTTTTGAAATAATCTTCAATGATCCACCTTTTGAGAGTATTAGATCATTAACCTGATCAATCTCCTCTCTGGACTGAACAAAAGACAGGGCCACGTATTCTACCATATTTTCAATGGCCAGATCAAGATATTTTTTATCCCTGTCTTGAAGAATTCCAAGTGGTACAAACCTTCCAGGTATGTTAAGCCTTGCATTTTTCTTTATATCCCCTGAGTTCAGTGCCATAATATCTACATGGTCTGATTCAACACCTGTGACCACTGTCTGAATGGCACCGTCCGAAAATAAGATTCGATCGTCTTTTTTCACTATTTCCTCTATTTTTCCCAGTGAGGTTTCAATATCTCCCCCCTTCCCTATATGATATATTTTTCCTTCCTGTACATTTAAATTGTCATTTCTGGGCAATGCCCTCATTTCAGGTCCCTTCAGGTCAATCATTATGGAGATGAGCTTTTTTGTCTTCCTGAATATATTTTCCCTCAAAACAGAAAGTTTTTTCACATCCTCCATACTGCTGTGAGCAGTGTTTAATCTCAAACATGAAACCCCGGAATTCACCATGGCCTCCAAAACATTCTCATCTGAGCAGGATGGCCCATATGTTGCTACAATCTTTATGCCCGCTGTTCTTTTTATTTCCATGATTTAAAAGTGCATTGTAGAATTTAATTTTACTTATTATGGAATATTTATTTATGGATTAATCATTTAGATTTATGAATTTTCCTATTGAGGTCGTCATATCCCTTGAAAGATCAGATTGTGCAGTATCTAAGATGATATCTCAGATGGATGGCGTAAAATCACTTACAAGGCTTAAGATAGAGAAAGATGAGACAATACACGGCCTCGAAAAGGAAAATCTCACTGATCATGAGATTGCTGAACTCAGGAAAATATCCACCAAGGTTACTAAGGTTGGAAAAAACAAGTTGTGGATCATAAGTCCAAGCTGCTCAGCCTGTACTGCAATGGCACTGAGTGATGCTGTAATAATTAGCGCCCGATCCCTGGATGAGAATCATGTTGCATACAGAATATTGATGAACGGAAAAGGTACCATAAGAAAACTTATTAGAGACTTGAGGGAAAAAAATCTTAATCCACAGATAATCGAAGAACCTGAAGAGATAAAAAATGAGTTATCAGAGAGAGAGTTCAGTGTCCTTAAGATATGCTATGATCTTGGGTATTTTGAGAATGACAGAGGAGCCTCCCTCACAGAAATAGCAGAAATTCTTGACGTTTCAACCTCTTCTTTGTCTGAAACACTAAGAAGGGCAATGAAAAAGATAGTAAAGGATTATCTGAAAAACAGGGAAATTTAATTTTCTAAAGAAGTTTTAATTTTTATTGCTTTCCTGTATATTTTTTCAAACTGTTCAAATGTAACCTGCTGTCTAGCGTCACTCTTTGCCTCTTCTGGTTTTGGATGAACTTCAACCATTGCACCGTCAGCACCTGCTCCAACTGCTGCAAGTGTCAGAGATTCCACGTATTCTCTTTTACCTGCAGGATGGCTTGGATCAACAATTATTGGATAATCACACTTCTCTCTCAAAACTGGAACTGCAGAAATGTCAAGAGTAAACCTTGTTGAATCTTCAAAGGTTCTTATGCCCCTTTCAACAAGTATTATGTTATTGTTACCCTCATTTGATATGTATCTGGATGCCTGATAAAATTCTTCAATGGTGTTTCCAAAACCTCTTTTTAGAAGTACAGGTATGTTTTGTTTACCAACTGCCCTCAAAAGTGGGAAATTCTGTGAATTTCTGCTTCCTATCTGAAGTATGTCTGAATATTCCATCACAGTTTTGATGTGTTCTATATCCATAACTTCCGTCACAACAAGCATGTTGTTTTCATCTGCTGCCTCCCTGATCAATCTGAGTCCATCTTCATGAAGACCCTGAAAAGATTCAGGATTTGTCCTTGGCTTGAAGGCACCCCCCCTTAGTATTTTCACGCCAAGATTTGAAAGGAATGAGGCCGTCTCCATTATTTGATCTCTTGATTCCACGGAGCATGGCCCTGCTATGAAACTGAACTTCCCCCTTGGGAATAAATCCCTAATTTCCAACATTTCAATCTTCATGTGTATTACCTCTTACCTTTTTAACTAAATTCAAAAAATTTCTGTCAACAAGAATGGATGTTCCTATGAGATAGGACTGAAATTTTTTAACCATCATTTCATTGAAATTTTCAACTGAAATACCGCTTTCAAGAACTTTAACTTCCTTTCTGTTCTCTATGATTTTTAAGGCATCATCCTCTCTTCCTTCCATCTTCAATGTTCTCAGGTTTCTTCTGTTATAGCCTATTATTACATTATCAATTTCAGGTATTTTTTCGGCTGATTTTAAATCATGAAATTCGACCAGTGTATCCATTTCAAGTGAATTTGCATACTCACAAAGTTCTTGCAATTCAGATCTCTCGAGAAAATCGGAAATCAGCAGAATTGCATCTGCACCACTGTTGTAAGCACTTTTAATCATCCTCTTATCATTTATGAAATCCTTGTCAAGTACAGGTATTCCAAGCCCGACCATGAACCGTATATCATCATATGAACCAAGAAAGGCTTCAGGTTCTGTGAGAACGCTGATTGCATTGGCGTATGGACCGATTATTTTGACAAAATCATATGGATCTTTTATGTATGTTCCTGTTAGACCTGAAAGAGACCCTCTTTTAAATTCCATAATGAAATGTTTTTCACCCATTCTTGATGCCCTCTCTATTGATCTCTTAAGTGAAATTGTTTCTCTTTCACGCCTATTATTCTCAACATGGTTCCTTTTCCCTGTTCTTTCATATATGTAGTTAACATCCATGGTTTCACATCTCCATGAAATTTATGATAATGTTTTCACCATATTCCGAGTAAAAGGATTCTGGATGAAACTGAACCCCGTAAAAGTTACCATTTTTACTGTGAAATCCCATTACCGAATTGTCACTTTCTGATCTTGCATCCACAATTATATTGCTGTTCTCCAATATGGCAAGGCTGTGATACCTTATTGCCCTAAATGTGTTGGGAATGTCTCTATAAATAGGGGAGCCAAAATGTGCTATGGTGTCAACTTCACCATGATATGGTCTCTTGAGTGTGATTATCTGACAACCAAGGTATCTACCAAGAGCCTGATGACCAAAGCATATTCCAAGGAATTTGGAATTTCTGTTCATATCAATTAATTTGAAAATATTTCCAAGATCCTTTTCATTCTCTGGAGAACCTGGTCCTGGTGAAATTATTATTTTTTTGAAATCCAAGTTTTTGGGCAGCTCATCAGTATTCTGTATTATGCTAACTTCATAATTCTGTTTTTGAAGCAGCTGTATCACATTATATGAAAATGAATCATGATTGTCAATGAAAAGGCATTCCATAAATTATCTCACCCGCCGCACTATAAGCTTTCGCCATTATTTCTTTTGATTCCCTTTGAGGATCGGAATCTTTAACGATTCCAGCTCCAGCCCTTGTAAAATATTTACCACCCCTTGAGTATATTGATCTGATTGTAAGTGCCAGATCCATTGAATTCATGGATGCAATACCTATTGCACCTCCATATGGGCCTCTGCTCACATCTTCCAGCCTGTTTATGTGAAAAATTGCACGTTCCTTAGGGGCACCTGACACCGTTCCAGCAGGAACCATTGCACTTACAATACTGCTGTTTGTAACTCCACTTCTAAGATCTGCTTCCACTTTTGAAACCAGATGCATAACCGTTGAAAAATGCCTGATTGCCATTGATTGAACAACTTTTACTGAACCTGGTTTTGCAATCTTTCCAAGATCGTTCCTTGCAAGATCTACCAGCATTCTATGTTCAAGAAGTTCCTTCTCATCATTCCTCAGTTCATTTTCAAGGCGCCTGTTTTCCTCATTGTTTTCAGACATGGGCCTGGTCCCTGCTATTGGCTCCGTTTCAACCCGGTTTTCAAAACGACGAACCACCATTTCAGGAGAACTTCCAAGAATTTCCATTCCTTCCATGCTGTAATAAAAAACATACATGGACTTCTGATTTTCAATATAGTTTCTTATGATTTCCTCTGGATCTATTGAAATTGGTCCGAATTCCTGAGAGATAACTGCCTGAAGCATTTCTCCCCTTCTTATTAATTCCCTAAGCTCCAGTATCTTTTTAATTAATTCAGGATAAGGTTCCCTGAAATTCGGTTTTACTCCAGACAGTGAAACTGTATTTCTAATAATACTGTTTCTTGAAACCCTTGCATCTTTCATATGAAGAATGGGAGGGTATTCATCAGAATAATCAAAACCATAAATCTCCCTTATAACAGGAAAATTTATTGAAATGGGAGTTAATTCAATCATTGAATCTATATCTTTAATTTTTTCAGATTGTTGAACCCTACCCCCTGTAAATAGAAATTCATCCCCCATTGAATTTTGATCTCCGCTGAACCTGCAGAAATATGCAAAGTCCTCACCATTGGATTTCAGTTTATGAATCTCATTGTAGAGCTTCTTCTGCATGATTTAGCCTCCTGAAAAATGATTCGACCTTTTTCCTGTCCTTTAATCCTGTTTCAGATTCAATGGAACTGCTCAGATCAACCATAAATGGAGAAAATTTTATGATTTCATCCAGAGAGTTTTCTTCTATTCCACCAGCAATTGCAAGTTTTGTTCTGTCAATGTTTTTCAGACTTTCAATACTTGGGATTATACTGGGTTTTCTCTCCACCATGAATATGTCAGATGCTCTGTATTTCTTAACATCGTAATTCAATCTATTAAATCCGTCAAAAAAATTCACAGATATGACTTTTCTGCCAGTCTGCCTGATAAGTTGAATATCTTCAGAATCATGATCGAAGTGGAGCTGTGCATAATCCTCCCCTCTGTCTCTAATTGCATTTTCTATTTCCGTGTAAACTGCCACAACAGGGATTCCAATTTCATTGGCCCTTTTTATTATTGCTTCGCTCCCCCTTCTCTTTGTTTTATCTGAAAATATTGTGCCCACCATATATGCACCGAACTCATATGCAAGATCAACATCAGATTCCCTTGTTATTCCGCATATTTTCACATTCATTCAGGAACCCCCTATGATTCTGATTCTTTCCTTTGCCTTTCCAGACTTTATTATTTTCCTCGAAAGATTTATTCCATCCTCAATGGAACTGCATTTACCAGAGGCGTAAAGGCAGAGTGAAGCGTTAATACTTATGAATTCCAAAGCTGACTCATTTTCACCGTAAAGACCACCCATGGTCTTTTCAACAATTTCCTCTGTTGTTTTTCCAGTTATTTCTGAAATTTCAACAGAAGTATTGAGCATATCTGCAAATCTAATCTCCCTCCTTTCAAGTGTTGTAAAATCTATTATTGTGGTAGATTCAAAGGGAGAGGCCTCGTCCATCCCATCTTTCCCATGTACTGCAATTCCCCTTTTTCCCCTCAGGTTCTGAACATATGCAATTTTTTCTGCAGCTTCTAATGAATATGCCCCTATAACGGAAACTTCGGGGTTCAGTGGATTTGTCAAGGGTCCCATTATATTGAAGAGCGTGCGATGTCCTATTGCCTTCCTGGCAGATGAAAAAATCTTGAAAGCGGGATTGAATCTTGGAGCCAGAACAAATGTAAAATTAAATTTCTTAAGATCAGAGTATATCTGTTCAGGACACTTCTCTGTTGAATAACCTATTGATTCTATGAAATCAGCTGCACCCGATGCCCCTGTAACAGCTCTGTTACCATGTTTGCCTATCAGCATGCCTGTTGCATTGCAAACAATCGCAGCAGCAGTACTGACATTTATTGTATGCATTCCATCTCCACCCGTTCCAACAATATCGTTAACACCATTGTATGGACTAAGGGTTGAGAATGTCCTCAGACCATCTGCGAAACCCCTTATTTCATCTGCAGTTTCACCTTTTTCACTCAGATTTTTCAGAAATAGGATCCTTTCATCATCTGTAGCAGCCTCAGATGATAGGTAAAGAGCGGCATGGTAAGCCTCCAAGTATGAAATATCCCTTCCCGAAGACACCTTATGAATTATTTCATTTTCAGTGTGAATTACCAACCACCTCCTGTATGTATGAAAGGAAACCTGACTCGTCCCTTTTTTCCAGATATGGAATGAGTGCAGTTCCTACAGCCACTCCTCCCACTTTCATCTCTCTTAGAGATGATATCTGTTCCATGTTTCTTATTCCAAAACCAAATACAATTTCCCTGCCAGGCATTAACTGCCTCATCCTTTCAACTACTTTGTCAAGGCTTACCGGCATATTTATTCCGGTAGATGGTTGTATACCACAATAAATCCATGAATCACACAAGGAAGACACATCCTTTATGATTGTATCAGGAGTTGCAGAGGTGAAGAATGGAATCAAATGCAGTGAACTGTTCCTGATTCTTCTGATTATACTTGCATACTCATCATGATAATCTATAAGGATATCTGGAACAATGAGGCCATCAATTTCCATGTTTTTCACCGATGATAGGAATTCCTCCTCATTATTTTCGAAATAGTTGTAATAAACAAGAAGGTAAATTTTCCTGCCATTTTTCTTTGCAATATTTACAGATTCTTTCAGGATGCGGATCTCATAATCATTCATGGCAATACTGTGTGTTTTCCTTATGGCAGGCCCATCATAATATGTATTTTTGGAAGGTATTCCCAGTTCAACGTATTCATAGCCACTATTCATGGAAAGGTTTAGAAACCTCAGAAATGTTGAGGAATCTGGATATGACATTGTGAAATAGAGAGCAACTTTCATATTGCCTTCTCCACTGCAGAAAGATCGAGCAGTCCATGACCGCTTACATTAATTATCACGGTTTTACCATCATTTTCTGGATTCCTGCAATAGTCTATTGCTGTTGCAATAGCATGTGATGATTCCGGGGCAGGGATTATCCCCTGTGTGTTGGCAAACATTTTCATTGCAGACCTGCTCTTCTCCTCGTCAACCTCATCAGTTTTTACAATTCCTTTTTTGATCAGCATTGAAAGGGCAGGGGCCACACCGTGGTACCTTAATCCTCCAGAATAGATTGGAGGGGGTATGAAATCTGCACCAAGGGAATACATCCTGAACTGAGGAAGTATCTTTCCTGTATCTATAAAATCATAACCGTATTTGCCCTTTGAGAACTTGGGAACTTCGGACGATGCTGATGCGATCATCTCAACATTTTTACCATAAAATGGAAAAGCAAAACCTGAAAAGTTACTCCCTCCACCCACACATCCTATAAGAGTGTCTGCTTCTTCTCCAATTATTTCCATCTGTTTTAATGTTTCAAGGCCGATAACTGACTGATGTGTTATAACTGCATTTTCAACGCTTCCCATGAGGTATCTGTATCCACTGTCAAGTGCGGACTGGACAGCCTCACTTATTGCTATTCCCAGGGAACCCGGGTGATTTTCATCCTTTTTTAGAAAATTCCTGCCAATCTCAGTCAATGATGATGGGCTTGGTACTACCTCAGCACCGTATATATTCATAACAGTTTTTCTTCCTGGCTTCTGTAAATAACTAATCCTTACCATGAAAACCTTAGCCTTAAGGCCGTTAAGTGAGGCTGAAAGGGCCGTGGCAGTACCCCATTGGCCGGCACCTGTTTCAGTCACAACGCCTTCGAAACCCTCATTTGCAGCATAATATGCCTGTGGCAGAGCTGTATTGATTTTATGAGAGCCTGTTGCTGTTGCTCCCTCGTATTTGAAAAATATTTTTCCCCTGAACTTCAGTTTTACCTCAAGATTTTTTGCCCTTATAAGTGGTGTTGGTCTTCCTATCTGTATGTACTGGTCTATGACTTCCTGAGGTATTGTTTCATATCTTGAAGCAGTAAATTCCTGCCTCATTACCTCTTTTGGAAGAATTCTATTCAATAGGTCAATTGATGAAAAATCGGTAAATGCATCCCTTGGAGGAGACAACTGTTCAGGAAGATCCGGTACAATGTTATACCATTTCTCCGGTATGATGTCTGTTCCTGTGATTTTAAGCATACAGGTATATCTAATGATATTATTTATACATTATTGTAATTAATCGTTCATAAATTATTTTATTGCTTTATGAATGTAAACTGTTCCTCCGGCCAGTCTATACACATTTATATTTTTAAACCCCTCATTTTTCAGCAGCTCTGTCATTTTCTGAGGAGAGATAAAATTTTTAACCGATCTTGCAAGATATGAATATGATTTGGAATACGTTATTTTATCCATTATTTTTGGAATCATATTGTAAAAGTATACCCTGAACAGGGGAGCTATGAAACTCCTCCCCGGATCGTAGATGTCAAGATTGCAAAAAATTCCCCCAGGCTTCAAAGTTCTGTATACCTCATGCAGGTAAGAACTCACAGAATAAAGATTTCTTGTGAGGAAACATGACACTGCCCTGTCAAAAATTTCTCCTTGGAAAGGAAGATTTTCTGCAGATGCCTCATGAAATTTTATACTTTTATTTTTTAACCTGAACATTGATGAGGTTATATCCACTGCATCTATTTTCACATTGGCCCTTTTCAATATCTCCTCTGACACCTTTCCTGATCCTGCACCACTGTCAAGAACCTGCATGTTGTTTCCAAGGTTCATCAGATCAACAACCTTTTTTCGCCACAGGCCATCCATGCCCAGGCTCATTATTGAATCTATGAGATCATATTTATCACTGATGGAGTTAAATACCCCTCTCACCAGACTTTCTTTTACTTCCATACTTACCTCAACATCCTTGCATACTGGGCGTGGGGGACATCCTGAATGTAAAGAATGTTTTCTTTGTCAACAAACCCCAGTTTAATGCATCTTTCAACCACCTTTTTTCCCACAAAATTTCCAATAGAGCATAGGGCCAGTGATTCATCAAAAAATTCCCATGTAACCTCTGTGTTTCCATAATATTTTGGATCCACATAGAGATGAAGTTTTCCTGATTTCAGGTTAACACCTATTATTTCCAGGTCAGCGGCTGCCATCATGTTTTCACCCCTTATGTTAACTATTTTAACAGAAACACCAGATTTCATGTAAGTTCTATCTCTCCGTTTCCAGGTCTGAAAAATATTCCGGTCTCAATTGCCTCTTTGAGAAGATTTGTGACCCTTGATTTGTCAAGACCGCTTTTTACGCATTCGTTCAAGAATTCGCTCTCCTTTATCATCATCCCTTGTTTTTTCCTTTTAAGCTCTTTGAAAATATCTGTCATTGTTTCCAAGTCTGCCCTTATTGATGCGTTTTTCCCTGTCATAATAAAGTCTGCATCTGGCTTTTCATCAGGTGAAAGTTTTGTCATGTAATACCTGATAATTGAGAACCCAAGAATTGCATCGTCCAGTGTAACAATTTCAGAAAGTCTCGCTTTTGCGGCTGCTTCTGAAAGCCTAATTGCAGATTCAAGCTGCCTTGTGGTGATTGGCACAGATATATATTTTCCCACCCTTGTCCCCTCCATTCTCAATCTTACATATTCCTCTCTGATGTATCGAATTGCCTCATCGGACATTTTTGGTATTATGTTCCTCTTTGCATATGCTACATATTTCCTGATCATTTCCCTGTCTATAGGAGGTATTATGTTCTGCTCTTCCTTTATATCTGCAGATAAGTTCTTTGCTTCCATACTGCTGAAAACCTCCCCCATTCTGTGAACGTAAAGTACGTGCTGTGCTAGATTGGAATCCCTTTCCATCTCAGGAATGTCAACCAACTTAAATATAACATCAAATCTTGATATGAGAGGAAATGGAAAATCTATCTGTTTAAGCGCGTTTTCATTTTCATTAAAACGCCCATCCTTCGGATTTGCTGCTGCGAGTATTGAACACCTTGATCTCAGTGTGGCCATTATTCCTGCTTTTGAAATTGTAACTGTCTGCTGTTCCATTGCCTCATGCATTGATGAAGTATCCTTTTCGTCCATCTTATCAAGTTCGTCAAGAGCCACAAAACCGTTATCAGCAAGAACAAGCGCTCCAGCTTCCAGAGTCCAGCGACCCTCCCCAAATTCATCCCTTACTGCAGCTGCCGTTAAACCAGCTGCGCTGGCCCCTTTACCTATGGCCATAACTGCCCTTGGGCTGATATCCGCCATGTATCTTAAAAACTGTGATTTGGCAGTACCAGGATCACCGATTATCAGGACGTGAATGTCACCCCTTAGCTTCATTCCGTCCCTGTTTGTTTTTCTTACTCCTCCAAACATCTGAAGAACAAGAGTTGTTTTTATCTCATCATGGTCATAAATGGATGGCGCAATTGATTTTGATAATAATTTAATCACGTCAGGTTCCTTTGACAGTCTTTTGATCTCCTCTTCATCCTCAGGAGTTATCTCCACCTCATCCAGTTCCTGAGTAGTCCTTGTGAAATTCATCACATAAAGGTAGATTGAGAATTCTGTAAGGGGATTTCCAGAGTACATCTTCTGTTCTGCCATAAGAATTCCATCAAGTGAAACTCTGTCTCCTGGGAACAGTTTTCCTGCTATGTCGTCCTCGATGATGGCGGTTAATCTCAATGGCTGTGAACCACCACTAATGCTTTCTGGATTTTCCTGTATCTCAATCTTCTGGGTATCTATGAATTCTGAGATCTCTGGTACAAGTTTGAATTTTGACCTCAGTGATTCCTTAGAATTTGATGGGCATAAATCGTTTCTGCATCTTTCAGGTGATTCCTGCTTCCCTTTCTTTTGAAGTGTATATGTTACCTCATCACAGTATATGCACTGGAATGCTGCATTGTAAAGCCTTGGCATCACCTCTGTATTTTTTCTTATTATGCCTGATACACTGATTATTTTCCCAACATGTGTACTCCTGATGTCCCTTATGTTTAGTTTAATATCCTCAGGAAGATCCTGAATTCTTAGATTTATTATTATTGAGTTGTCGTTTAAAAATGAATAATTAGTGCCTTTCTCCGATATGTATTTTCTCAGAAGGTTTCTTGCACTTTCCAAGGCTATGTTGGCATTCTCTAATACGAATATTGCGAAATCCTCATCATATTCCTCAAGTCTGCTGTATGATATGTATAGTGATCTCTCCTGTGGATAATGCATGCTTATTTTTGTAAGATCAGAATAATATCCGTAATCCTGGAAAAAGTGGCTCCATTTTTCCTCAATTTCGGACTGAGTCCATATTATTCCACCATTTCCATCAAGCATGTCTTCTGTCATAATTTACCATAATCCACATGGGTAAATATGCTATTGCCATGAATTTTGTAAGATAAAGTATTTAAAATTTTAAAGGTCTCTTTCCTCAGGCCCTATATACTGAGCGGCCGGCCTTATTAACTTGTTGTTTTCAACCTGTTCCTTATAGTGTGCATGCCACCCGAAAATTCTGGAACACGCAAAAACTGGCAGGTAGTATTTCTCCTCTATCCCAAGATAATCCATGAGAACAGCCGCATAAAGGTCAACGTTTGCGGGAATGCCTTTCTTCTCAAACATATATTCTTCAACATATGTTGCAGCCTTGAATTTTTCCTGATCCGGCGCTATTTTTTGCAATTCAGATTTAACGAACTGGGCCCTTGGATCTTTCTTCTTGTAAACCCTGTGCCCGAAGCCCATAATTTTCTTACCCGATGATAGAGATTGCTCAACATAATTTTTTGCGTCATCTCTGCTATGTATGCTTCCAAGGTAAGATAGCACCTCTGAATTTGCACCTCCATGCAGAGGTCCTTTAAGCGTTGCAAGAGCTGCCGTAACTGCTGAAACAGGATCAGTAAGGGTTGATGCTGCAACCCTCAAGGCAAATGTTGATGCATTAAATTCGTGCTCCATGTAAAGTATCATGAGTTTTTCAAATGATCTTGAAAATTCAATCTTTTTACCGATCTTCCGGAAAAAAGCATCAGAAAAACCATCGCCGGAAAAATTTTCTATATTTTTTCCATCATATATCATTGAGGTGTAAACCGAAAACACTGGAAGTTTTCCTTCCATCTCAAGGAAGAGGTCATCAACATCATTTGTTCTGTAATGATATGCTGATACCAGGGTTCTTATATTTCTCATTATATCCTTTTCCTTTATATCCCTGATAACATTTATAAATGTTGAATCCAGAGACATCTGTTTCATTAACGATTCAGTGAACTGATTTCTTTCCTTTTCATCAGGTAATCTTCCATTCACAATTAAAAATGCAGCGTCCTCAAATTTTTTCTTTTCGGCAATATCTATGGCCCTGTATCCCCTGTAAAGAAGATGGCCAGATGAACCGGTTGTTGCAATTGAAGTACTATCCACAACAACATTTGCCAGTCCCTTTGGAACAGTTATTTCTTCAGTCATTGATCATACCTCCTTTTTGAAAGAGAGACATCCTCTTCTTCGTACTCGCCGTATCCTATCAGGTCATAAAAGTGTTGGCGAGTCATTATTTCATTTAAAAACCCAGCCTGCGTCCCTTTTTCTTTAAGCTGGGAATATGCCAACTCCATTGCCTTCAAAGCTGTTCTGAATGCAGTAAGAGGGAATATTACAATGTTATATCCTATGTCCTCAAGCTCTCTTACCGAAAGCAATGGTGATTTACCATACTCAGTCATGTTTGCAAGTAAAAATGCATTTGTCTTCTTTCTGAACTCAATGAACTCATCTTTTGTTTCAAGGGCCTCTATGAAAATGCAATCTGCCCCTGCAGAAATATATTCCCTTGATCTTGAAAGTGCACCATCTATACCTTCCAGGGCTCTTGCATCTGTTCTTGCTATTATAATAAAATCATTATTTTTTCTTGCTGAAACAGCCGCTTTTATTTTCATTACCATATCGTCCGGAGATACCAGTTCCTTACCCTTAAGATGACCACATTTTTTTGGCATAACCTGATCTTCAATATGTATTGCTGATGCACCGGCACTTTCAAGTTCAATGACTGTTCTTTCCACATTTATTGACTCTCCGAAACCAGTATCTGCATCAACTATGAGCGGAAGGCTTGATATTCTTGTTATATTCCTTACTTCCCTTTCTACCTCACTTAGTGTTGTAATTGAAAGATCCGGCATTCCCATGTATGCAGCAATCTGGGAGCCGGAAAGATATCCTGCCTTAAATCCCGTTCTTTCAGCTATTATTGCACCCATTCCACCAAAGAGACCAGGAGCCACCACTATGCCATCTTTCATCATTCTTCTTAGAGCGGAGGGGCCTAAGTTTCTATTGTCCCTAAGCCTTGACATTATTTACCACCTCAATAAACTCAGAGACATCTCTGTTATCCATGGATTTTGAGAATTCCACCAGATCCCTTGCAGAATCTTCATTCATGGACCTTTCAGCTTTTTTTCTCAGATCATCCCAGGAATATGGGTCCATGTGATGACCCTTTGGAAATAGCATTTCCCTTTCAAAATTCCCTTTGTCCGTCTTAACAATAATTTTGAATGGCAATTTCTCAGGATAGAGTTCATTGAATCTTTCCGTAACCCTGAAATTCATCTTGTCTATAAGTGATAATATTTTTTGATCATTCAGGTATTTTTCACTGTATGATTGGGGTACAGGTTCACCATAAATAAGAGAGTATGCTATGATGAATGGCATGCTGTGATCTGCAGTCTCTTTTGTTTTTGGTCTTAGTTTTTCAGGATCCTTAATAATTATTGTGTGTGCAACCTTGAATGTTTCAACCTCAATTGATTTTATTTCACCCTTTATTTCGTTTCTCATTTCTGAGCATGTTTGAGCAGCGCTCATTGCATGGTATTCCACAGGATAATTCTTTATCATGGTCTTCCCAATCCTTGATTTTGAAAAATCAAGTGACATATTTCCAGATACCTGTTTGAAGAAACCCATTTCGCCCTCAAATATAGGGGACGGACCGGTAAAACCTCTTTCTGCAAGCAAAGTTCCGAAAACACTGTTTCTGCAGGCATTGGCAGCAGTTGCTCCTTTCCACATGCTCAGCTCCCCAGCCCTTGTCTGCCTCATACTGACATTATTATTTATTGAGAGATTTAAAGCATTTTCAAATTTTTCATCATCTAAATCCATAAGGGTTGCAAGACCAGTACCTGATGAAATTGAAATGTAGGTGACATGATCCCATCCCCTGTCCCTTATTGATACTGCATCGGAAAGTGCACAAACAGTTTCATATGCAACTGCAGAGGAGATCACCACATCCTTCATTTTCATATCCCTTGATTCTGCAAGTGCTATCATTGGAGGTATATTGTCCGATGGATGAAGTGCCTCCTTTGAAAGATATGTATCATTATAGTCCAGATATCTTGTCATTGTTCCGTTTATCATTGTTGCGTAATCAACAGAAACCTTTTCCTTTGTGAAAAAAATTGATGCGTTCTCTTTTCCCTTCACGCCTGAAAAAGTATTTTTAAGTATTTTTACAGGCTCAGAATCCCTGGCACCAAATGATGTGATCACTATGTCAGCTATTCTTTTTCTAATTTCTTCCTTATTTTTCTCCTCAAGATCACCATTCCTCAGTCTGTGAGACATTTCTAAAATTTTTTTTACTGTAGAATCCATAGAAGTGCATTCTTTGAAAATACATAAGAATATATGTGTTGATATATGGGAAAATTGTTCAGGAAATTTTTTTATGCTTGTTTTACTTTTTTATTCAATGAATATTAATGATGCCCTGGAAATTACAAGAAAAAAAATTATATCCGATATGAAGAGCAGGGCAACTGAAAAGGAATATCTATTTCTGTGCAAACTATTTCTTGAGTTCACCGGTAAATGGCCCGGTGATATAAATCCGGCAGAAATAGAGAGGTTTAAATATTTTCTTGCAACAGAAAAGAAATATTCAAAATCAAGCCAGTATCTTGCTGTGAGGGCTATCACATATATGTATAGGGCACTCAACATAAGGCCACCAGAAAATCTAAAACCCCCTAGAAGATCAAGAAAGCTGCCGGTTTATCTGACAAATGAAGAGGCGGTAAGATTGATTGAGGCTGCAAATGGAAAATTCCATAGGGCGGTAATAAGATTTCTTCTCTCATCAGGTCTCCGTGTCAGTGAGATGTGTTCCTTAAAGGTGGAGGATATTGACCTCAATGAAAAGACTGTAAGGGTTGAGAGTGGTAAGGGTGACAAAGACAGAATTGTTCTTATAGATGATGACACGGTGAAGGCTCTTGTGGAATATCGGGAGGAGAATTTAAAATATGGGAGAATCTCACCTTACTTCTTCACAAGTCAGAAGGGTGGGAAATATAATACAGCAACAATAGAGAGAATTGTTAGGGAGACATCACAGGCTGCAGGTATCCGGAAGAAAATAACGCCCCATACCCTCAGACATACTTTCGCAACAGAAATTCTGAAAAACGGAGGAGATATAAGGTTTATACAGCTTCTTCTTGGCCATTCAAACATAGGAACTACGGAGATATACACACATATAGACAGCGGAGCAATGAAAGAACTGTATATGAAATACAGGCCTAAATTTTGAATTTGACCAATGATCTTTAAAGTTTTCTTAATTTAGAGTTATGCGATTGCATATTTTTAAAAACATAAATTATAAATATGATAAAATTGTAAATTCTATATGGAAAATGAGATAATGGAAATGGATAATGCGGATATGAAACTTTATGTAGACCAGTATTTTGAAAATGGAAATGCGGACTGAAAAGTCAATAAACTTATTTTATTTTAAATTAAATCTTAAATAATGATTTAATATATTTAATAGAAAATTATGGGAAAATTTATTGCGTACGTGGTTGGTCTTTTCACAATGATTTTGTTTTCATTCTATTTTCTATCCCAATATTATTCAGTCTTAATTGAAGGATACTATCCATACCTGGGTCCTGGACTGATTTTTTTTGTTTCAATTTTAAATGAACTTTTTACCAGTCCTTTTAACAATGTGTATTTGCTTCCCATACTGGTTCTTTGTGGAGCATTAACCGGGCTGGCGGCTGGAAAGTGGACAAGGGCATTTACATCTTCCGTTGCAGTGTTTCTTTCCCTTTTTGAATTGTTAAGTGCTTCAATTTTATCGATTATACTGTACATTGGAGAATTTAACAATTTAATTTCTGGCAATGCACAGTTTCTTCCTCAGAATAAAATGATTGCAATACCAGGGAACGGAAGCCTTGCTGCAATTAAGGGAGAGCCTGTTTTCTACAAATTTTTCAAAACAATATCAGCACTTTTTGGTTCAGCTAGTCCACAGGTATCGGGAGTTTCAACACAGAATTCATTTTCACAGGTCAAAATCTCAACTGTGCTGGCATCATTTGAATCCACAATTTCATCATTCACCATTAATCTTATAATTAATTTTATAATTTTTGTAGTCGTTGCAATTATTACAGGTTACGGTATAAGCAAATTATCAGGTGGGAAACATGATAGTAAAGGATACAGAAAGTTTTCAAAAAAATCTCTTATCGTGCTTATTGCCCTTTTTCTATCATTATCCGCATTTTATGCAAGTGAACCAAATATGATTTATTCAGATGTAAAAGTTTCTGAAATGACCAGCGGAAATGCTGAATTTGTTCCCATATATTCAAATAATACACTTAATGAAACCTATGTTTTCGAAGGAAACATTATTTACAATGTTTTAGTCAACTATTCAGCACAGAATATTAAAATTCGAATTGTTGATCTATCCAATCTTTCCGCAACAAATTTTAGTTCAAAACTTAACGTGATAAGTGAAATTGGTAACGGCACAAAAAGAGAAGTTGTCAATTTAATTTTAAATTCAACCATAATCAGTTTCAGTGAGAGACAAATCATTCTGAACGTTTCATATTTGCCATTTTTCAACAATAATACTTATTATTTTCCCTCTGTTTCTTATAACATAAACAGAAATTTTTACAATTTCACATCGTGGGATACAATTGCAAGTATGGGGAATATTTCATTCTTCAGTTCTTTAAATTATGTGCTTTACTCTGATTTCTATATTCCAGACTATTTCATTCATCAGGATATTTTTGATTACAGAATATCAGGTGGTATATACCTTTATGATATAATCATCATTCTTCTAATTATAACAGATGTAGCACTTGAAATAAGAAATCATTTCAAGAATAAGAAGTGATAAGATATATTCCAAATTTATATTAACAAATATACATTTATAATGAATATTTTTTGATAAATTAAAATAATTAGAACTGAATGGATATTTTATGGAAAAGATTCAATTTACAAATTATTCAAAACATTCTGTTAAGTTTCAATAAAAATTCATAAATTATGTCTAAGAGTTTCCAATAAAACTCCATTCTCATTTAGGATGAAAAATACTTATATCAAAAACTTAATTATTTCACAAATTCAGAACAATAGCAAGCGACAGAAAGAACAAGTATGATCTGAAATTGAAAGCAAATGACAAAAAGGCGAATCAATTATACATCAAAATTCTCACCCGAAGGCTTATGAATTCAGGATTCCTTGCTACAGATATACGCTCAACTGTTTGCAAAGTCATACAGGTATGCGATTGAGACTCTTGTATTTCAAGGTTCCCTTATAATGCAAGAGGCACCATTTAATAAGGATGAGCAAAAGCCTGGGTACTTTTTTTAACACCTTCTATATGTAAAAAGAAAATTAGAATGATTAGATTGTTTAAAAAATTAGAAACTTTTTATATGAAATTGTCTCTTCCTCCTGACAATGACAAATCTTTTTATTTCTCTAATTATTCTGACAGGCTATGGAATTAGTTAAACATTATATTATATTGTAATTGAAATAGAAGTAAAAAGAACTGGCTGAAATTTTACAGAATGCATACGGAACATATACACTGTGGCCTCGACATCGGTTAGAAAACGATTTCAAACGGGTACCGGATAGAAAGAGAGGCAGATGTGTAACCTGAAGGACCTTGAATTCTTAGCATTATTAAGGAATTCTATTCAAAGTTCAAAGCGTTATCACAGTCTTTATAGGATGTAAAGTAACCCGGACGAATATCTGAAGTAATGTTGAATGTCAGAATTCTAGCCAGTGACCAGGTTCAGACACTTAAACTACCTGTAGAAAAGGTAGTGAATAATCTTCAAGTGATCAGTAATGAGGATATGATTAGTGAGATCAAACTCAGCGAGAAACGTAAAAAACCGAAACAGGAAATACAAAAAGAAAAGGACAAAGCAAAGAATGAGATGAGGGCCTTTGGGGCCAACAATCCTAAAAGAATTCTTGATAAAGTCATAGACAACATTTATCTGTCTCCGAAACCGCTTGACAGGGCAGATGTTGAGATCGGTGACATGAAATTGTTCAACTGGATAGGGCAGTATTAGGTTGAAAATAGGAAGAGGAGGGGAAAAATAATTTAGAGAGGCATGGGACTTAACCAGAAAACCCTCAGAAGGAAACATGGTATTGTGAACCAAATCTTAATTTCCTAAAAACATATAGTGTTTTCAGCAGGGATGCCAATATTATTTGCATATATGGTTTAAGGAAGCGAACACAAGTATATTATAAGATACTATGAGCTTAAAGATATCTGCATCTACCATTTAGTCTTGTTGCGAGGTTATTCCTTTCTATTTCCTCTTTTGTCTCATGAATGAGATTAAATATTTTATCATGCAACCAGCGGAGATGATCCAATTCGTCCCCAAACTGAATTTTAACCGCTTCTGACAGATTCTTTAATTCATCGTAGACACGATTATTTTTTAACCGTCCAACTTTTCTTGGCCAATTGCCCTCATCCTCACCTAGCACCATGAGAAAAACAGATCCCGCAAAGTCCGTTTCAAGGATCTCGTTTTTTAAATCCCTGAACTTCTTGAAAACAGTTTTATTTCCATCCCAGTAAGGAAAATCAATTTCGCTACCGACTAGTTTTTCATATATATTGGCAGAAAGAGAATTCAAAAGTTTTAGAATCTCTTTACCATTCTCTTTCACGTCTAGTTCTGTTTTCTCCAACAATTTATGCAACTCTGGAAAGTGCACTGGTATATCATCATACAGAATCTCGTCAATTCCAACTTGAATAACTCTGCTGTCATTTGAAGACGGGTTAGGTATCTCCATTGCAATGGGCTCTGTCTTTATATCTATATTTTGAACTCTTTTTTCATTTCCGAAAGGCGGTTTAGGAAGCTTTAAGTCTTCAGCACCGTAAACGAAGGGCCAGACTTCACTCCAGAGTTGGTCAAGAGCCTTACTTAAAGCCTTTAGATTCTTTTTGTGATCCTCAAGGTGTTTCTGCTTCCTCTGTTCTCTCAAACTGATTATATTAGCGAGGTACCCTACACCTCCTGCAACTAAACCACCTAGGATTGTAAAGACAGCGGATTCAATTAAACTGATCAACTCACCCACTCATACCCAATTAACTTTGCCTGCTCCAGCACCGTAATGGTTGCTTTTTCCTGTTTGTCTGGCGGATATCCATACTTCCTCAGTATCTTTTTCACAATGACCCTCAGTTTCGCTTGAACGCTCTCTCGAACTGACCAGTCAATTGTTATGTTCCTCTTCACCGTTACGACAAGTTCCCTTGCTATTGTCCGCAGAGTCTCATCACCAAGAACCTCCTTTGCACTCTCATTGTCAGCAAGAGCGTCGTAGAATGCAATTTCGTCCTCATTCAGACCAAGGTCTTTTCCCCTGTTCTGTTCCTCCCTGATCTTCTTTGCCAGTTCTATGAGTTCTTGTATCACCTGTGCAGTCTCAACGCTCTTGTTTGTGTATGCTTTTATAGCCTTTTCCAGAAGATGTAAGAACGAACGCTGCTGCACAATATTCTTCTTCAGCTTTATCCTGATCTGGTCATTAAGGAGTTTTTTCAGCATCTCAAATGCAAGGTTCTTCTGAGGCATATCCTTCACTTCAGCAAGGAACTCATCCGATAATATGGAAATGTCCGGTTTGTTCAATCCTGCGGCTGCAAATATATCAATGACACGATCAGAAACAAGCGCTTTGGAGAGTATCTGTTTTATTGCAGTTTCAGATTCGCCGGAAACAACTCTTCTGGATTCTGTGTTCTTTATCAATGCTGATCGAACTGCCTGGAAGAAGCCAACATCATCCCTTAATTTGATAGCGGAAGGATCAGGAACAACAAGGGCGAATGCCTTTGTCAGTTCAGTGACATTTCTGATATATCTCTCTTTCCCTTCCTCCTGAGAAAGGATGTGGTCCATTGCCATCTCAATAATCGATAATCTCTGCTTTGTGTCCTCAGTGAAGAATGATCTATATTCGAATCCATTGAACATTGCTGTTATTATATCGTATTTCTCCTCCAGGATGGCTATTGCCTGATCCATTGGTATTCCGGTCTCTCTCCTGTCACCCTCTGTGTATTCTGAGAGTGCTTTCTTAAGCTCGAATGCAAGACCCAGATAATCAACCACCAGACCACCGGGCTTATCCCTGAAAACCCTGTTTACCCTTGCAATGGCCTGCATTAATGTGTGGCCCTGCATGGGCTTGTCAATATACATGGTGTGAAGGCTTGGTGCATCGAATCCTGTTAACCACATGTCTCTCACGATTACAATACTAAGAGGATCAGTAGGATCCTTCATCCTCTCTGCTAGGTGTTGCCTCCTCTCCTTGTTTCTGATATGCTCCTGCCATTCAGGTCCATCGGCAGCGGACCCAGTCATTACTACCTTTATCTTTCCCCTATCGTCATCCTTATCATACCATTGTGGTCTCAGCTTCACGATCTCATTGTGAAGTTCAATGGCAATCCTCCTGCTCATTGTCACGATCATGGCCTTTCCCTCAAGCACAGAAGATCGTGATTCCCAGTGTTCCACTATGTCCTTTGCTATAGTCTTGATTCTGTTCTCGCTTCCCACAACAGCCTCGACCCTGGCCCACTTGCTCTTGAGTTTTTCCTTTGTGGATACCTCTTCCCCTTCTGTTACTTCTTCAAACTCCTCGTCGATATGGGGTCTCTCTTCAGGTTTCAGATCGATCTTGGCAAGCCTGCTCTCATAGTATATACGGACGGTGGATCCATCCTCCACGGCCTGCTGCACATCGTAGATATCAACATATTTGCCGAAGACCTGGTGTGTTGACCGATCCTCCTTTTCTATGGGTGTTCCTGTGAAGCCTATGAAGGTTGCATTTGGAATGGCATCCCTCAGGTATTTCGCAAATCCGTATTTGATATCCCCGTCATCCCTGGATATATCAGCCCTGAAACCGTACTGGCTTCTGTGGGCCTCGTCCGCAATCACAACAATGTTCTTCCTTTCAGACAAAAGGGGAAAATCATTTCCTTCTTCTGGAAGGAACTTCTGAATCGTAGTGAAGACAATACCGCCTGACGCCACGTTTATCAGTGCCTTCAGTGATTCCCTTGAATCTGCCTGTTTCGGCTCCTGTCTGAGAAGTTCCTGGCACCTTGCAAATGTCCCGAAAAGCTGATCGTCAAGATCGTTTCTGTCTGTGAGCAAGATAATTGTAGGATTCTCCATCTTTGGCTCAAGGACAAGTTTGCCGGTGTAAAAGACCATAGTGAGACTCTTCCCAGATCCCTGCGTGTGCCACACTATCCCAGCCTTGTGATCTGAATCAATTGCCTTTACTGTTGATAATAGAGCCTTATTGGTGGCATTGTACTGCTGGTATGCTGCCACTTTCTTTGATATCTTCACAGCACCATTTGATTTGTCCATTTCATACACAATGAAGTTCCTTACAATGTCAAGAAGAACACCTGGAGTGAGCAGACCTCTTATTAGTGTTTCAAGCTGCGTCAGATCCTTTGGTCTTTCATAATTTACTGTCTTCCACTGCGAGTATCTTTCCCTTGGTGACGTAATGGTACCATATCTAGTATCAATGCCGTCGCTTATTATGCATATCTCATTGAACCTGAATATCGATGGAATTTCACTAAGATATGTTCCGATCTGTTTGAATGCTGACCAGATAGTTGCATTCTCATCCTCTGGATTCTTTAATTCCATGAGGACAATGGGGATACCGTTAACAAATAGAACAATGTCAGGCCTTCGTTCATGCTTGTCTTCAACAATGGTAAACTGGTTGACTGCCAGGAACTCATTGTTCTCAATATGGTTGAAATCAAAGATGAAGACTTTGTCATGCTTTATAGAGCCGTCCTTTCTCCTATATTGAATATCAACACCATTTACTAGGAGATTGTGGAAATCATGGTTGTTCGATACTATATCCTGACTGTCATTCTTTTTGATTTTCCTAATGGCCTCCTCTATTGCCTCATTCGGAATATCAGGATTGATTGACTGAAGACTTTCTTTCATTCTGTTGGTGAGTATCGGATCAGAGTATTCCCTCTCCTGTTCATTTCCACCAGGCGAAATGTCAGGTCCGTACTTGACGGAATAGCCGATGCGTGAGAGAATATCAAGGAACAACTTTTCAACATCTGATTCTGTTATCCAGTTAGACATTTATTCCTCCAATGGGACTCTTAATTTCCCAGACATTAATTTTGGGAGAATTAAGTCTCTGATTGACGTCAAACTTTCAACTTGATTAGAATTCTTCTGAGTTCTTTCATAAAGTTGGGATACAACACTTTCAAACATGTCTAATCTTTTGATATCGGGACATGGAAATTTAAAACTCTTTGGCCCCTCATTGTTAAGATGTAAAACGGTGGTTCCGTTTACGTATCCCAATATGTGTGATTGAAAAGCCGCAGATTTCAGTAACTGATAAATAAAATACCTGTATTGAAAATCTTCTTTAGGTCGGATGATACCAATGTCCATAGAAGCAATCATAGTGTCGTACACATTTGTTGCTTCTACTAACGCTGGACGCCCAATTACCTCTGCAAGCTGAGTTAGATCGGTAAATGCCATAATTATATCTTTCGAGTGCAAGACCTGATCGCTTTTGTAATCTCCTGAATAAGACTTAAAACCTTTCTTTGTAAAGCCGCCTCCCCGGACCACAGATTTTAGAGTAACAAGCACATTATTAGATGGCGTCAATTGGTCAGTCCGATAAGATACACCTCTGGTTACAGTTATAACATCTCCTGTTTTTTTAACTTCCCACCCCTTTGGTATCTCCCCCAACTCAGAATCAACCATCTCCCCTCCGCTTGACTTGTATGGCTTCCCCTCTTCATTGGGGAATTCAAAATCAACAAACCAGTGCTTAAATATTGCCTTTGCAATTGCCTCAAGTGTTTTGTTCATCTTTTCGTTTAGTTCTATTTTAGTGTCAAAGTATGAAAGGATTAAAGAGATAGAATCTTGTTCTTTTTTAGAAGGCAAATGTATATGAAAATTGTAAAAATGTTCTAATCTCAAAGATTTCACTGTTGACCCAACTGCAATTTTTTCAAAGTAAACTCTATTTAAATATATCCAATAGAACACGAATCTTACATTTATACTTTTATCTTTAGGAATCAAAGCATAGGCCCTTTGATGAAGATCAAACTTTCCATTAAAATATCTTGGAAGAAATTCTTTTCCCTCTCCCGGTACAATAATTGCTTCACTGTCAAATAGATACTTGCTGCTCCTTTTGATCGCTGAAGATCTATCAAATAGTGGATATTCTCCATATTTTGTGGAATCTTGTACATTTGTCTTGCCAGTTTTTATATAAAAAAGGTTGCCTAATTTATCGAGTTTCCAATCATCTGGAATCATACCAGTGATGTATTTCATATGACTTCTATTTCCTTCCAAACCCAATCCGCTCCAGGTTCTTCTTTATCTCTTCATCCAGTCTGGCACTTTCATCCATCTGCTGCTTCAGTTCCGATACTAGCCTCTGCATCTTCTCCTGGAATTCCTCATCATCCTCTTCCTCCTCCTCAGTGCCAACGTATCTCCCAGGAGTGAGAACGTAGTTGTTCTTCCTGATCTCTTCAATATCCGAGGATTTGCAGAAGCCAGGAACATCGTTATATTCCCCACCTTCACCTCTCCATGCATGATAGACATCAGAGATTTTCTTTATGTCCTCATCTGTCAGTACTCTGGATTTCCTGTCAATCATTTTTCCGAATTTCCTGGCATCAATGAAAAGTGTTTCCCCTGAACGATCTCTGAAGCCACTGTTCTTCTTATCCTTGGTTACGAACCACAAGCATGCTGGGATCTGCGTGTTCATGAAGAGCTGCGGGGGGAGAGCAACCATGCAGTCCACAAGATCGGCCTCAATGATATTCTTTCTGATTTCACCCTCATTGGAAGTGTTAGAACTCATTGATCCATTGGCGAGAACAAATCCGGCAATGCCTGTTGGTGCCAGATGGTGAATGAAGTGCTGAACCCATGCGAAGTTAGCATTACCCACTGGCGGGACACCATACTTCCACCTGACATCGTTCCTCAATCTTTCACCGCCCCAATCTGAATCATTGAAAGGTGGATTAGCAAGTATGAAGTCTGCTCTTAGATCCTTGTGCAGATCATTGAGGAAGCTACCCTCTGTATTCCATTTCACCTCATCAGAATCGATATTCCTTATTGCAAGATTCATCTTGCACAGTCTCCATGTGGTCTGGTTCGATTCCTGACCGAATATGTGTATTGAGTCGATTTTTCCTTGGTGAGCCAGGACGAATTTCTCACTCTGCACAAACATTCCACCGGAACCGCAACATGGGTCGTAGACCCTCCCTTTGTATGGTTCTATCATTTCAACAAGAAGCTTTACAATGCTTCGAGGAGTGTAGAACTGGCCCCCTTTCCTACCCTCAGCAAGGAAGAACTGTCCCAGGAAGTATTCATAAACCTTACCAAGAATATCCTTGTCAATGGAATCTAATGTGCCGAGTGTAATTCCACTGATGAGATCGATGAGTTCACCAAGCCTCTGCTTGTCAAGTGATGGCCTAGAATAATTTTCTGGAAGAACGCCTCGCAAGGAAGGGTTTTCTTTTTCTATTTTTTCCATGGCTTCGTCTATTATGTGTCCTATGGTTGGCTGCTTTGCATTCTTCTGAAGGTAGCTCCATCTTGCCTCTATGGGAACCCAGAATACGTTTCTTGCAATGTATTCATCTCTGTCTTCTGGATCAGAAAGATGGCTGGTATCATTTTCAAGCTCCTTGTGAAATTCCTCAAAAGAGTCGGATACATATTTCAGGAATATGAGACCAAGAACCACATGCTTGTATTCCGCAGCATCCATGTTTGAACGTAATTTGTCGGCGGCGGACCATAATCTCTTTTCAAGATCGGAATCAGGGTTGTTCACATTATACCTTATCAACAAACCATAATAAATTTTATCTAAAAAAGGTAGATAATTATCTAATCTCTGATGGATATCAATCTCGTAGTTTACAAGATAGAGTTTTAAATTAAAATGGAACTCCATTCTCGGTAAGATTCATGGAGAGTGACAAGAATTTTATTCTAGCGAGGTCATGATAACCATTTATAAATTCTAGCAATGTTTTTGTAATTTTCAATATGGAACCTCTTCTAAATATAGTGATACTAAACTTTTGAATTGCAGTAAACACAAAATCTACGCTTTTTGATTTATGGAGAAATTATTTTACCAGATTTTGAAATAAATATAAGCGTGTTAAATTAAGCTGACATTCCCTTTTAGGATTTGCTAAAATCACAATTGTAATTATACCATATGGTTCTGTGTATAAAAAGTGGACAATTATTGGTTCAGGCGCTTCTTATTGATACGATAGTACACTTATGGAGAAATAGAAACCGCTGTTACGAAAGGATCTTTTATCAAAAGCTGTTGAACTAGGTTCTTTGTAGAGTGAAAATATCATACGTTTTTTCTACTTTATCAGAATACACGAAGAAATTTAATAAGGACGGTATTCGATTCTTTGATATAGACATGAAAGAAACTTTAGAATATTTTGCTTGTGAGCTTCAAGAATAAATTATGTTTTAAAACCACATATGTTGACCCTCACCCAGAATCAGATAAAACTTTCTACATCGGAACTGCAAATAGACTTTGAATAAAAATTAAAAAATATTGAGGATTAACAAGAGAAATGCTTAGATACAGAGCGTCGTAGAGATAGCCTACCTATAGGTTTTAATCTGCCCTTGTGGAGAGATGTTACCTTATGCCTGAATTGATTCAGGATTATTCACCGAATAACAGGCCGAATTATGATGCCCATAAATGTCTTGCTTTTAGTAATTTTAAGGAAGGCTATAAACTGATCTAGCTTAACTATGATTTAATTTTAGAATTAGCAGGTTTTATGGCAGGTTTGCTACCTTTAATTCTCTTATGGAGTCTGGCTTAAAAAACCCTTACCACTAATAAATGGGAAAAAAATCATAAACATAGCAAAAGTTCATGGTTCCATAAATTTGTTCAATAGCTGCCTAAGTGAAATAAGTCTCGGAGAGACTAACAAAATGGGTATCAGTTGTTGCATGATATGAGTGTTTTTATTTGCAGTAAAAGTGATCTGCCCCAGCAGAATTTGGAATACTTTTCTTCATTAATCGTTTAGTCTCACTTAAGATTCGTTCATCTCGAACCTTTCCATGAATACCTGATCATTTAGGAAATTCCACTGCATAACCAAATTTTTGACCCCCAACAACGACCAAACTAATGACTGCTAAGATATTTTTAAATACGCTTCCCCAATCAACCCAATATTTGAAAACCCCGCAATCTAAAAGATCTTCTAATATCAGTGGTCAGCAACTCTAACTAAATTAAGGAAAAAAGAAACTACAATGCCCACTGGTTTAAATGATGTCTTTAAATGATGAAACTGGCGGACAAAAAAATGCCTGACTTATTACTACATAGAAAATAAGACCGAGTTTAGAGTTAGTCTTTACGAACACAGAGATATAAAAGTAGGTCCAAATACCGGCTGCGGCAAAAAAATGATCAATGACCTTTAAAAAATAATGCTAAATTTTCAGGACGGATTATTAGGCACAACCTTTAACAGTGATAACATAAAAAACAAAATAAAAGCAATTAAAGAGGGAAAGTACAACAAAGTATATGAAGTGGCTGTAGATCCAATAAAATTTGAAGTAATGCCTCAGCTGATAAAAATAAAAACAAAAGTGAATAAATTACAGGAAAAATAGATGGTAGAATTTAGTGATGACTTCGATTAAGTTTTAATGAAGGAAGCATGCAGGCTATTTAGGTTCTGTGACCCTGCGTATGCATTGTTCTCTTTATCTCATAAGGAATACTACCAATCGATGTTTGAAGAAAAAGCAAATTCCACTAAACCAAGGATAAAGAATGAATATAAAAAAAGGCAAGGAGGATAAGAGAGCAGTAAATTTAACCCCGATAAAAGATATGGCCTAAAATCTTTTTTAAATTAGCGGAAAATAAAAAACACAGATATAACTTTTCAGAGTTTTATTTTTAAACTCTAAAATTCCATTTTGATAAATAAGAATGAAAGTATCAGAAATATAGCAAATTTCATGGATTCCTGATTGTTTCAGACTTTGAAAATGGAATTCTAAACTATAAATGTGTGCGTCTCATTACGTAAGATATATGCGAAAAATGCAAATAACATTTTTTTTGGAATCAACTTTATTTACCTGAGGCTTAAGAGAGTCTGGGAGATCTAATGGAAATCGAAGAAAATAAAAAAATCTTGAAGAAATATTGAGTTAGTTTAAGTAATATATCCTTAATTTGAACAAGCTCAAAGGATAGATAAAGGAAAATTAAAAGGAATATGATGAACTGGTATCAGAACTCAGGGAAAAGAAAAAAGAAATGGAAGAAATGAGTAAAAAAAAGTCTACGAACGTCAGATCAGAACCGGAATTCGAAAAAATAAATGCTCTCCTGTACAGGTTAATACTTATAATAGACACAATGGAAAATAGGTTATAAAAGTTTCTGAAGGAACATATATTCAACCCAGATATAACCTTAAAAATTAGTGCTAATCAGAAGAAAACACTGAAAAGATTGGGTAAGGAAATAGGTGATTTGAAGGTATATCTGACTTCTAATTATTTCTTATCTTCTTAATTTCTGGATAAAAACTCTAGGAGGTTTAAAGAACAGATAGAGAAAATAAAAGAATAGACAAAGAATGAAGTCGATCTTGTAAATAGAATTAATAAAGTTAACAGAAGAAAGAAAAAAAAATGAAGGCATCAATCTAGATTTAAATCAATTGGATCATATTAATAACGTAAGGGGAAATAATAACATTCAGGAGAACAGGGATATGGATAAATAAAAAAATCTGATGGAAATCAAAGGGGAAAAAAAGAAATGAGTTGAACAAAAAGGTTTTTGAAATTAACTTTCTTATTAGTGTTAATCTTAATTCTTGCATACATTTTAAAAATTGAGGTGCATATCCACGCTATTTTTTATCGGAATATAATAATTTAATTTCATTCCTTGCAAGTATGACTTTAATGGCAATTTTTTTAACCATCGCATTAATGTGATTGATCTTGAAGACTTTGAAGAAAGATTTGGTACAAAGAATCTGTGACTTATTTTTATTTTAATATTATTATATTGCAAAACTCTGTCTATTAATATTTAAAAAAAGTGAAAAAAGAAAATAAAGATGCCCAATATTAGATTACAAAACCTTTATTTCTCTAATTATTACAAAAAACCAAACCTTATATATAAATGGGCCTGGCCGGATTCGAACCGGCGATCTTCGCTGTGTGAGAGCGACGTCATAACCACTGGACTACAAGCCCTTAAAGTGGTATTTTTCTACATAATATAGTCTTTACTGTGGAGGAAAATTCATATTGCCAGTTGATCAAAATCCTAAGGAAACAATAAATAATAATGTTGAATATACTCAGGAAGTGTGAAAGGAAAGGAAGTGATGGAGGAAGTGACAGAGAGCAAGCAAATTGTTTTCCCTGGCGAAATAATTGATCTGAAAAATTTAAAACCGAGAAATGGTATTTACAAAGATTCTTCAAATCAATACAGGTCTTATTATTTTGGTATAGTACAGCAAGGTGAGGATTTTATAGATATTGTTCCATTTCAGGGAAGTTATTTTCCTAGGAAGAACGACAAAGTAATAGGAAAAATTATAGATATTGGTCCTTCAACCTGGACCATAGATATAAAATCACCCTATCTTACAATGATGCATATGAATGATACACCATGGAAGACCGTATCTGGAGACATAAAGAAATTCCTTGATGTTGGAGACTATGTGTATGCAAAGGTCATAATGATTAACGAAATTAAGGAGAGCTGGGTATCTATAAAAGAGCCTGGACTGGGCCTGAGAAAACTAGAAGGTGGTCACATTGTCTACATTCCAGCACCTAAAGTTCCAAGGATAATTGGAAAAAATGGTTCAATGATAAACATGGTAAAGGAGGCAACCGGAACCAGAATTGTCATAGGACAAAACGGCCTTATATGGATAGATGGGGCACCTGAAAATATAATAAAGGCTGTGGAAGCCATAAAATATATTGAGAGCGAGGCCCATAGAACTGGATTAACGGACAGAGTTAAAGAAAGATTGAATATTAAGGACGAAGGTGAAAATAATGGGAACACCCAGTGATGTAAAACTTTTGGATGAAAAGGGAATAAGATTGGATGGAAGGACTGAAACTGAACTGAGGCCAATAAGGATTAAGACGGATGTCCTTGAAAAGGCAGACGGCAGTGCATACATAGAGTGGGGAGGCAACAAAATATATGTTGCAGTTTATGGACCCAGAGAAGCATATCCAAAACACACACAGGATATCGACAAAGGAGTGATCAAGGCAAGATACAATATGGCTGCATTCTCAGTTGATGAGAGAAAAAGGCCAGGCCCTGACAGAAGATCAGTGGAAATATCAAAGGTAATCTCAGAGGCATTGAGTGCTGCAGTTATGCTAGAACAGTTCCCAAGAACTCAAATAGATGTGTTCATAGAGGTTGTTCAGGCTGATGCAGGTACAAGAATTGCAAGTTTAACTGCTGCTTCAGTTGCACTTGCCTCGGCTGGCATACCAATGAAAGATATGGTTGTGGGATGCACTGCTGGAAAAGTCGAGGGTAAAGTTGTTCTTGACCTGTCAAAGGAAGAGGATAACTTTGGATCAGCTGACCTGCCTATAGCCGTACTTTCACGGTCAAAGGAGATTGTTCTGATACAGATGGATGGTGACTTGTCTGTGGAGGAATTTGACCAGGCAACTGGAATGATAATGGAAGCTGTTGATAAAATCGCTGAGATTCAGAGAAAAGCCCTTTCCGAGAAATACCTCAGGGATGACGATGAAGTGAAAGAGGAGAAGGTGGAGTAAATGCCAAAAGATGGATTAGGTATACTTTCAGAAATTAAGAAGGAATTTATTTTAAAATCACTAAAAGAGGGAAAAAGGGGAGACGGAAGAAAACTGAATGAATTCAGAAAAATCAACATAACAACTGGATATGTTCCCAGGGCCCATGGTTCTGCCTTTGTGGAATTAGGTCATACAAAGATACTTGTTGGAGTGAAAATAGAGGAGGGTGAACCATTCCCGGATACCCCTAATCTTGGAGTTATGACAACGAATGTTGAAATGCTTCCCATGGCTTTTCCAACCTTTGAGCCAGGCCCACCTAATGAAGATTCAATAGAAATTGCCAGGGTAGTGGACAGAGGAATAAGAGAGTCCAAAATGGTTGATCTGGAAAAACTATGCATAACGCCTGGTGAGAAGGTTATGATAATCTTTATTGACATAGATGTTCTAGATTACGATGGGAATCTCATAGATGCCTGTACACTTGGTGCAGTAGCTGCTTTGACAACTGCGGAATATGAAAGGGGGGGAAATTTGCTTAAACTACCAATCACAAAAAAACCAATATCAGTGACAATGGTGAAGATAGGAAACGAAATAATGGCAGATCCAGATCTGGAAGAAGAACAGATGGCCGATGCAAGGATTACTGTTACACTTACGGAGGATGGGCATATTAGGGCAATGCAAAAAGGAAATGTAGGTTCATTCACATTGGAAGAGATTAAAAAGGTAATTAATATGTCGGAAGAAATAGGAAATGAACTGAGGAAAAAATATTTCGGGTGAAGTTAAATGGCAAGAAGAACTTTAAAGGTTGGTGCTGCAGGGCGTTTTGGCCCTAGATATGGGGTGACAATAAGGAAGGCTTGGCTTGATATTTACAATCAGAAAAAGGCTTCATACAAGTGCCCCCATTGCGGGCAGCAGAAGGTGAAAAGGATTGCTTCAGGGATCTGGCAGTGCAGACACTGCGAATTCAAGTTTGCAGGTGGATCATACACACCAGAATACAGACAGGATTTTTTAAAGCAGTCGGAGGAAAAGAATGCAGTATAGATGTGTTAGATGTGGAAGAATACTTGACAGATCCATTGGTTCAAATGAGATTGAATGCGAATGTGGATCTAGAATTTTCCTCATGGAAAGACCAAGTGTTGAAAAAGTAGTAAATTCCAGATAAAAAAATGAGTTTAGAAGAAATATTAAATTTTTTTAAAAATAACAAATTGTGCAAAAATTGTATTGGACATTTCTTCAGCCAACTAGGGGAGAAAATGACAAATGAGGAAAGGGCCGATCATATATTGTTTACATTTAAAGCACTTTTTGGTCTTGAAATAAATGTTGATACTGAAGAATGTACATATTGTAATGGATTGTTTTCAAAGGTAAACTGGTATACAGATTATCTTATTGAAATGAGTTCTGAATACGAATTCAGAAATTTTCTCGTGGGAACAACCCTTTCTGAGGAAATTTCAAAAAGAGAGGAAATGGCTCGTAAAATATTTGGGAATGATTTTGAGCCAATTAACAGATCATTTAACAGACTTTTGGGAAAGAAATTGGAGGAAAGAACCGGAAAGATCATGGAAAGAAATGATCCTGAAATAATGTTCAAACTAAATCTGAATTACGATTCATTGGAACTTCAGATCAGACCTGTGTATATCTATGGCATATATTGGAAATTCCGCAGGGACATTCCACAGACAAAATGGATAAAACCAAATGAAATAAAGGATACCGTGGAATCAATAATTGGAGAGCCAATCAATGCCGAACTCCATGGCGATGGCTACACACTCCATGGCTCCGGCAGGGAGGATGTGGATGTTAGAATGCTTGGAAACGGAAGAGAATTTGTAATTGAAATAAAAAATCCAAGGAAAAGGAGTGTTCCGCTTGAAAAGATTCAGGATTTTGTTAACAGCAACAATTCTGGTGTGAAGGTTGAACTGTTAAGTTATTGCACAAGAAAAGATATAATTAAGGTTAAAAACAGCAGAAATCAGAAGGTTTACAATGCAAAGATCGTGAGGGTTGATGGTGATAATATAAGCAGGGAATTGCTTGAAAACGCCGTGAGGAATCTTAATGGAAAAATTATTTATCAAAGAACTCCATTGAGGGTAGCACATTCCAGAACTGATATGATAAGAGAGAGGAAAGTGATTAGGGCCGAAATAGAAGATATACAGGAAAAATTTGCCATGCTAAAAATAGAAACGGAAGCAGGAACTTACATAAAAGAACTCATAAGCGGAGATGACGGAAGAACGACACCAAGCCTCTCTGAACTCTACGGATCTGGATTGGTCATAAAAGAACTGGATGTTATAGAAATCAAAAGGTGAATGAAATGGTTAAAATGTCTCATGGTCCAAGAGCAGGTTCAAGAATTAAAATGACTAAGAGAATAAAGGAAAAAGGCATGCCTAAAGTTAACGATTTTTTGAAAGAGTTTGAAATCGGAGATTATGCTGCGGTAAACATTAACCCATCAGTGCATAAGGGTATGCCATCACACATGTTTCAGGGATACACAGGAAAAATTAAAGATAAACGTGGGAGATGTTACATTCTTGAAATTAAGGTTGGTGGGGTTAAGAAAGAATTAATTGCAGCACCAATACATCTTTCAAAAATAAAGGTGCAGGAATGAAGGTTAAATTCATTACTCAGGCAGAGGCGGAATCTCTACTTAAAGAGAAGGAACCAAAGAATCAGATTGAATTTAATGAATATAACTATCTCATAAGAGTAAATGGGATGGATTCAAAAACCGCAGAAGCTTCGTTGAAAAAAATTGAGGAGATAACAGGTTTCAGCAGAGATATCTGTGTTAAGATAGTAGATCTGAGACCAAAAAAGGTTGAGGAAATTATGGCAATACTCTCAGGATACAAATTGACCCTGAGTGAAGAAAAGATTGATCAAATTCTATCACATTTTAATAGTGCAAGAGCATGAACTTCTATGGAAGACTACATATATGTTCTCGACAACCTTCCACAAGGAAGGTCAGAAGACAGATCTTTTCACAAAACCCATATCATACTTGGTATAGGAGAAAATGAATTTGCCCTTCTGGAGTGTGTACCAAAACAAAACGCAATTATTACAATCGGGGACAGAGTATATGTAGGGAAGGACATTGAAAAAAGAGATAAAATACTCACAATTAAAAGAAGAATAGGTTATAATGATTTGACAAATTCGGCCAAGACAGAACTTCCTTACACACTGCAAACAATTGTAAAGGCTAATGAGAAGAAATATGTGGACTTCTTCAATAATGCAGATTCAATTAACTCCAGAATGCATACACTTGAACTTCTACCAGGACTTGGAAACAAAACAATGTGGACTGTTCTGGAGGAGAGAAAAAAGGAGAAATTTAAGAGCTTTGAGGATCTTACCGCAAGGGTAAAGACTCTTCATCATCCTGAAAAAATGATTGCAGAAAGGATTGAAAAGGAACTTTCTGGTGATGAAAAATACCATCTTTTTGTTAGAAAATGAAACAGTACACAAAAAAATATGGACAGGTTTTTCTTAAGGATAAAAATATTATAAAAATTATTGTTGATATCTTAATCAGAGAAAACATTAGAGAGATTATAGAAATTGGACCTGGAACTGGCAATGTAACTTCCTCTCTTCTTGCCAATTCTCTAAATGTGAAGGCTATTGAAAGCGATCACAGATTCGTGTCCATTCTTTCAGAAAAATTCAATAATCAAGTGAATTCAAAACAGCTGCAGATAATTCACATGAATTTTCTTGATTATGTTCTGCATAATGAATATGTATTCGGGAATATCCCGTATCACATAACATCAGAAATAGTTGAGAAGATTGCGTATTCCGGTTCTCCCTTTGCCCTCCTTATGATGCAAAAAGAGCTGGGGGAAAGGATTTACTCAGATGGTGGAAAAACATCAATTTCAAGATTGGGAGTGATGTGCAATCTTGTTTTTGACATAAAAATTGAAAAGGTAGTGTCAAAAAATTCATTCGAACCAAGACCTAAAGTTGAAAGCGCTCTTGTTTCATTCAGACGAAAGAATGATTCACGGATAAATCAAGGGATGTCAGAAAAATTAAGGGAGATGTTCAGCCAGAGAAGAAAAAAAATGGGAACTTATCTGGATTGGATTCCCAAACAGTTCAGGGATATGAGGGTGGAAGAGCTGAATATACAACAGATTGGAGAGATCCTCAACAGTTGATTACTGTGAAGAATCCATTTTCTTATTTGCGTTTTCCAGCTGCTGTTTTGCAAATTCAGATATGCCCAGATTTGCAACACCTGCTGTCAATGTATTTGCAGGTATCATCATGAGAGTTCCCTTTCCTTCCAGCCCTATTTCATATAGAATGTTCATCCATCTGAGCTGAAGAGCTGAAGGATTGTCTGAATACATTTTGGAAGCCTCAACCATTTTCTGGGCTGCTTCCACTTCTGCAAGTGCAAGTGTAACCCTTGATCTTCTCTCCCTTTCTGCTGAGGCCTGCCTTGACATTGCCTCCTGAAGAGACTGTGGAACTATTACATCCCTTATTTCAACAGATGAAACCTTAACTCCCCAGTGTTCAGTCTTCTCGTCAATTATCTGTCTGGCTGACTCCCCTACTTTTTCTCTTTCTGAAAGTATCTCATCAAATGAGTATTTACCAATCACTTCTCTCAGTGTTGTTTGAGCAGAAAGGCTTGTTCCATTGGCAAAATTCTCAATGTTCAAAACTGCCTTCTGAGGATCTATCACCTGATAGTACATGACTGAATCGCAGTTCACTGGAACATTATCATTGGTGAAGGTGGCTTCAGTTTTGAATGCAATGGCCTGCATTCTGAGTGAAATCTTTACAGGTATTCTACTGATGAAAGGCGTCACAAATATAATTCCAGGGCCCTTTATTCCTGCAAACCTACCCAGTGTAAGTACCGGTGCTCTCTCCCATTCTCTCAATATGTGAATTCCTGATAGCAGTATTATCACTATCACAAATATAATGAATATTACAAACCCTTCCAATAAATAGCTCATGAATACATATAATAATCAGGGTTATTATATGTATGCTTTTAAAATTTAAACCTGATCAATGCAATTATGCCTCCGAAAGATTTGATCTGATCATGATATTTGCTCTCTTTGCTAACAGTTATAATTTTTGATCCAGCGTTTAAAGCCATTTCTATAATTTCAGAAATATGTGCGATAGTTGTCATTTCCTCTATGACTGCAATTTCCTCTATTCCAGACGCCTCAGCATATTTTCTAACCTCATCTTTACCGTACGCTATCCTTCCGTCTTTTGACAATTCAGAGAGAAATCTTTCCATAAACCATGATTCCTCTGCCTGTCTGTTATTTCCTATTATTTTTCTTACCTCTTCTTTGGAGATTATTTCATAAATTGCAGATTCTCCCTCCGAGGAGGATTGAAAATTCCATAAACCTGAAAGGTAAGATGTATCTCTATCTTTATACCACTCAAGAAAATTTCTTCCCTCGAATCCTGTACCTGTTATTATAACATGTCCGTGATAACCAGTTGATCTGATAATTTTCTCTATTTTCAAAAAATAATCTTCTTTTCTGTATGAAGAGTTGTATTCCTTTCCAGTTTTCTCTGAATAGATTGTTCCAATCTTCTTGTTTCCGTATGATTTTATCATGTAAATTTCCGCTACCTCGTCATCCATGACCACTACAAGGGCGTCATTAACATTCCTCAAAACAGCTTCTTTGAGAATATTTTCTTTAAACTTTCCTATTTTTTCATCGTAAAACCTGAATGACATCCCTTTTTCAATATTTAATGCCTGATGTGAACCCATAAGATTTTCAGGACCATCCACAATCACTCCAAATACTCTCAGTTTATCAGAAAAAGCCTTAAATTCGCATTCCTCTACCATAATTGTAACTTCAACAGGCTTTCTCCTGATCTCTTTGGTTCTTTCAATATCCTGACTCTGTTCTTCCCTTCTTAATACTGTCCCATGAATTTTGCTGTTTTTTCCTATGATGGTTTTAATATACCATAAATCATCATCACTTTCCACGAATATTTCATACCAGTGATTCTCCAGTTCTGTAAACCTCATCTAGACCCTCTGAAAAACATCAATCATTTATATTTTTGAATTTTCCAATGATATATAATACATTGGTTTCATCTGTCTTTTCTCAAAATTTTTAAATATATATAATTATATTAATACTTTTTAAGTGTAATTATAAAAGTTTACCTATTACACAAAGATTTATGTAAATAATTGGAACCTGACTCTTTAATGAAGATTTTTTTTAATTTTTTTCAATCCCTTTCTTCAGATTTCCATCTCTTAACAAGTATGTTTTCTATTCCACATAGATCCATTATTCTTCCAACCACAAAATTTACCATATCATCAACTGATTGAGGTCTTGTATAGAATGCAGGCATAGCAGGTGCTATTATTGCTCCTGCATCTGTGAGTCTTAGCATGTTTTCTATTGCAATCTTGCTGAGAGGCATTTCTCTTGGAACGAGGATTAACTTTCTTCTCTCTTTCAGTGAAACTGCAGCACATCTTGTTATAAGGGAATCTGACATTCCAGCTGCAACCTTTGCTAGGGTGTTGAGAGAACAGGGCATTATCACCATTGCATCAAAAATAAAACTTCCTGAACTTATCCTGGCCGCCACATCATCATCTTCATAATTATAGTCAGCTAGGTCTTGAAAATATGATAAACTCTTTCCTGTTTCATATTCGATTACCTGATTGGAATTCTTTGATGCCACCATATGAATTTCAACGTCTTTCCCCTTTGTTTCCAAAAATTTTTTTGCAAGAATGCTACCGGATGCACCCGTTATTCCAAGAACTATTTTTTTCATAAAGGAATATAAGAAAAATGGTATTTACCTTTTATAAAAATATGTTATTCATCTTATCTTCTTCTATTCAGAATGAAGTATGCTACGAATATTGAAGCTATCAAAATTAACATGATTACTATGTATTCATCCGTAAGTGATTGTGGAATTACCTTAGGCTTGCTCCATGAAAAGCCTGGATAGGCACCTGCATTTAGGGCCTGCCAATTTGTCATTCCCTTTATTTGAGAGGATTGATTTGCGGTTAACCAGAATGCTTTTGTTTCATTTTGTACAGAAAGCCCACCTACCTGCGAAAGGGCTAGAACATATTCCATTCCATAAGGATTAAGTGTGGTATAACTGACATCAAATATAATCAGGTCTTGTGTTGCATTTGAACTAAAGTTGTATGATATTATGGATGAATTGTCAAATACATTTTTGAAAATGTTATTCCAGTCTGTTGTAGTAATCTGGACTTCAGACTGACTTTGACCGTAATAATACTTTATTGTAGGTAAAGTAGCTGGTGGAAGAGTAATATTTGTCAGAGGAGAATTGTAGGATTTTGCAGAAACGTTTGTAGAATTGTTAACTGGAGAATCATATGCGTATAGGGTTAAAAATGAAAGAGATATGGCAACAAATGATAAAATGATAGCAATCAGTTTTCTATTCATAGTTCCTAACCTGAATTATAAATGATGTATTTATGATTTTTTAAACTTATCACTTAAAATAGCTATTTTCTTTTTACCGTCCGGATCCTTTAATATTCTAATATTTCCTTCCTTCTTTTCTTTCTTTATGGCGTTTTTTATAGATTTTTTACTGTACCACATTCTTCTTAAAGTTCTATAGATCTTTTTATAAGAGATATCATCAGAGGATCTTAAAATACTAATCAAGTTTTCAGTGTCCTTATTCTCCCATATTTTTTGAAATATTATTGTTTCCATTAGAAACACAAATATCAATAAGTAGGCAGAAATTGAAACGCCATAGAGTATTTCTTTTTTGATTATTGTTTTATTTTCATAAAAAACTAAGACACAAAATTGCTCAACAAAATTATCTGATGGAACAAAACCTGAAGGCCCTGAAAACAGAGGTTTACCGTTCAAATATGTTTCAATTTTTGTTTTATTTAGACATTCTCCCGTCAACTTAATGTAAGTATTCCAACCTGTTATTAAATAAAAATAACTTATCATCACATTTTTAATGCAAGTTATATTTTGTATTTTTAAACTATAATTTTCAAAATTTTCATTTCCACAAAAATCTATTATTGAAATGTTTAAAAATAACTTTCCATCCTTTATAGGATTGAAATAAACTGAATTGTTTATAATTTCAAAATTACAATTTGAAGAAACGTTGAAATATTTTATCTTTGAATTTGTGGATATTGAGAATATAATGTGGCAGTTCTTTTGTCGTTTAACAGTAATATTGATTCCTGGTTTTTCGTTTTGATATGAAATTGTGATGCATTGTACTATGTAATTATCATAAATATTGTTAATAATCAATTTTATATTATATATTCCACTATTATTCAAATAAATTGTATTATTTTTTAAATAATATTCACTTGTATTTTTCATTAGAAATTCTATATTGAATAAATTATAATCTGAGTAATAACAGGTTAGGTTCAATTTATTTTTATTTGTATAAAATTTTGATTTGATAAGATGTTTAGGCAGTGAATTATTTACGCTGAAATTAAAACATATAGACTTTGATAGCCTGTTAAGTCCCGTAAATTTGATCTGAATTCTATAATTGCCATTAATGTCAAAAAGATATGAAAATTCAATACTGTTTATTTCTAAATTCCGATCATAACTAAAATTTTCATAAACAATAGAATTGTCTCTATATATTTTCGTTAAAAAAGAACCATTCATGTTTGAAGATAAATATATGTTAAAATGATTCAAATCTGAGTCGCCAAAAAAAGAATATTTCTTTTTCAAACTTCCTTTAATAAATATTAATGGTTGTGTTAGTATTACTGAGAAATTATAACTAAATGCTTTTAAAATTTGACCAAAATATTCCAACAAAAAAACTATTTTATATTTTCCATTATTTGTAAAATTAAAAGTAAAAAAACTATTAGTTAGATTCTTTTTGAGTATCAGTATTGAAAGGTTTTTTGCCAGAGAATATAATTTAACCTGAACATTTGTAATTAGTTGTTCATAACTTTTAAAGTAAAACTTTATTAATGAGGTGTTATAAATATAATTATTTTGGATATTAGAGTCTATTTTTGGAATAAATATAGTGTAATTAAAAATGAAAATGTAAACAAATGTAAAATTGAGGATGTTATTGGTTGTTATATTTATTCGGAGGGATGATGCATTTTTTAAATATGGTACTATTAATATGAAACTGTTATTATTTAATAAATAGTTATGATAAAGAGCATTATTAGATAGTATCCCAAATCTTGTGTAAGAACAAATGAAATAACTCCATCAACAATGGATAAATTTCATGAATCATAAAAGGATGCCTCCTAAGAACAACCCAAGGAGGCAATGAATAATGGAAGAGTTTGATAAAAAGATATCGGAAATTGTAAGGAAGACAGTGAAGGAGTTCATGGAATC